>JAGGZS010000338.1 GCA_021161885.1 bacterium | reverse complement strand
TTCTCGAACCGATCCTGCATTTCTTCAGTTTTATTAGGTGTAACTAATTCTTTAGATTCAGGATTAAAAAGAGGTTCATCAGGGTTCTCTGGTGTTTCCAGCGCTTCAGGGTCATGAAGCATATTCCCGATAGCTTTGTTAACTGTTTCCGATACACATCCTGAACTAATTACGGTAGAAAAGAAAAGTATACATACAAGTAACAAATTTTTTATCATATGAAGGTCTCCTCAAGATTATTCTTGATAATAAATTATTAAATAATAATATGTTAAAATTTTATTCTTTGTCAACAAAATAATATATCCGCTCATACCGCCTAAAATACCTGTGAAAAAATTTTAATTTAATCAATTTCGCCGGAAACAAATTTAAAAAAATTATCTGCCGTGCTGTTTGATATAAATTTTAACGTCCGCCGCGCTTCTGAGCCCATGAATATATTTGTCAACATATTCGGACGCTTTTTTGCTTTCGAGCATTTGTTCAATAGTGCCGCTGGCTTCATCTAAAGTAAGGTATCCGCCTTTGGCTTTCCTGTCGGTTAATTTAACTATAACGAATCCGTCTTTAGCCTCAAGCACTTCGCTGATGCCGCCCACTTTCGCGGGAAGTTCCCCTTTTACTATCTGTTTTTGGAACGATTGCGCAGGAACAAATTCGCCTAATTTGGCATAATCGGTTATGCCGTCTGAATATTTAATGACCATTTTTTCCCAGTCAGCGCCTTCATCAAGCATTTTTTTTACTTCCAATGCTTTTTTGCGTATAGCTTCTTTTTTTTCATCGGATGCTTTATCAGGCACTTGGAAAAAAATATGGGCTATTCTTACCATATCGTAATTTCTTTGAAGTGTACTTTTTACCTGTTCATAATATTGTTTGATTTCATCAGCGTTGACTTTTTCTATATCTTTAGGCATAACTTGCCGCATAAGTTTTTTGACATACAAAGAGCTGAGAACGGAATTGCGAAATGATTCTTCGGTAAAGCCGGCCATATTTTTTTTTAACTTTTTTAAACTCATTCCTTTTTTTATATTTTCCACTTCATTATCAAATTCTTCAGGAGACACATTGATCCCAAGTTCAGCGGCTTTCTGATAGATAAGGTTAAACGATATAATTGTGTCCAGCGCTTGATTAATCAGATACTCTAAAGGGATTTCAGGCATTTCCCGCGCTTGCGTTTGATTAGCCATTTTGATCATATTTTTCAAGCCGTCAACAGCTTTGTCCAAATCTTGCCGTGTAATTGGCTGTCCGTTAACTTCCGCTACAATCTCGTCTTTAGGAATTATCTTGTTTTGCTCTGCCAAAGCGTAATCATTAGAAAAAAAAGACATTAATAAAAACAACACGGCTGTAATTTTTAATCTGATAACAAAATTGACCATAACAAATTCTCCAAACAGTTTGAGTAAAAAAATAAAAAAAATATTAAGTTAAGCCGAATTCTTGTCATTTATAATACATATTAATAGACATATATGATATGAAAAAATTCAAAAATTCATTGTTTGTTTAAGATGGATATTATATTATACTCTGCTGAAAAACAATTTTATTGCTACCTTCGTAATACTACATGCGTAAGCTTGTAGATGGAAGCCATCCGCGCAAGCGGACGAACAAAGTTCGGAATATAAATCCTACGGGTGTGAACCCGTAGTTGTTTAGTTAGATTAATAACCAAAGGGGGCATAATGCAAATAGCTAATAGGGTACAAAAAGTATCGCCGTCGTTGACCTTAAGCATAACCGCCAAAGCTAAAGCGATGAAAAAACAAGGGTTTGATGTTGTCGGGTTTGGAGCAGGCGAACCTGATTTTGATACACCCGATTATATAAAAAATTCAGCAAAAAAAGCGCTTGACGACGGGAAAACCAAATATACTCCGGTTACCGGTATGGCGGAACTAAAACAGGTTATCTGCGATAAATTCGCAAACGAGAATAACCTTAAATATGAACCCGATAATATTGCCGTATCCTGTGGGGCAAAACATTCTCTTTACAACTATTTTCAAGCGACCATTAACGACGGCGATGAAGTAATTATTCCCTCGCCTTACTGGGTAAGTTACCCGCAGCAGATTAATCTCGCCGGCGGAATACCTGTTTTTGTGCAGACAAATAAGGACGCGCAATTTAAAATTACGCCCGATAAATTATCGCATTATATTACCAAAAAAACAAAGGCGGTTATTTTAAATTCACCTTCCAACCCGTCAGGAATGATGTATACGCAAGGGGAAATTAAAAAACTCGCCGAATTTTTTGTGGATAAAAATATCGCTGTCGTATCCGACGAAATATACGAACATATAACTTATGGTTTCCCGCACGTCAGCATCGCTTCATTCGGAGATGAAATCAAACAATTAACCACAATAATCAACGGGGTATCAAAATCGTATTCCATGACCGGATGGCGTATCGGATATATGGCTGCTGACAAACAGATTGTCAAAGCGGTAAACAAAATTCAGGGACATAGCACATCCAGCCCGAATACTATGGCGCAGATAGCCTCTATAACAGCTCTAGAAGGCGGGCTTGACTCTGTCAAAAAAATGGTGGACGAATTTAAAATAAGACGCGATTATATGTGTGAAAAATTAAATTCCATTAACGCAATAGACTGCATCGTGCCCCAAGGCGCTTTTTATGTGTTCCCGTCTATCGCTAAACTCGGCCTTGATTCTATCTCGTTTTGTGAACAGCTTCTTGAAAAATTTCACGTAGCCGCGGTTCCCGGCGCGGCTTTTGGAAACGATGCCAACATTCGTTTATCGTACGCTATCGATCTTTCATCAATCAAAAAAGGTCTTCAGAGATTGGAAGAATTTGTTAAAACTTTATAAATTGCGAGGAAAAAATGGGATTATCGTTAATCGAAAAAATTCTTAAAAATCATTTAGTTTCCGGCGGCTTAAACCCCGGCAAAGAAATTTCTATAAGAATAGACCAAACATTAACTCAGGATGCGACCGGCACAATGGCGTGCCTTCAGTTTGAAGCGCTCGGCATCGCGCGGGTAAAAACCGATTTATCAGTCAACTATGTTGACCACAACGTGCTTCAAATAGGTTTTGAGAACAGCGACGACCAGCTTTACCTTAAAACCGTATCGGAAAAATACGGTATGTATTATTCACGGGCAGGTAACGGGATATGCCATCAACTGCATTTGGAACGGTTCGGCAAGCCGGGCAAAACATTGCTCGGTTCAGACAGCCATACTCCTACCGGCGGCGGGATCGGTATGGTCGCTATAGGCGCGGGCGGGCTTGATGTAGCTATCGCAATGGGCGGCGGCGCGTTTTATCTTCGCTCGCCTAAGATAATAAAAGTAAACCTTAAAGGGTCGCTTGCGCCATGGACAAGCGGTAAAGACGTTATATTAAAACTTCTCCGGATTCTAACTACAAAAAGTAATGTGGGATATATGCTTGAATTCGGCGGAGAAGGGGTTGCTTCTTTATCTGTTCAGGAAAGGGCGACTATAACTAATATGGGCGCGGAACTGGGAGTTACCACATCTGTTTTCCCAAGCGATCATGTTACTAAAAAATATCTTGAATCTCAACAGCGCGGCCACTGCTGGATACCTCTTTGCGCTGATCCTGATGCTCAGTACGACCGTATAATTGAAATAGACCTTAACGAATTGGAACCTATGATAGCCAAACCGCACAGTCCTGATAATGTTGTTGAAGTGTCGCAAATTAAAGGAATAAAGGTTCAGCAGGTAGCTATAGGGAGCTGTACTAACGCTAATTATCCTGATCTTGTTAAGACTGCCCAAATATTGGACGGCAAAAAAATCAATAAAGATTTAACTTTAATTATCAGTCCGGCTTCAAGACAAACGCTGATGATGTTGTCCGATGATGGTTATCTATCTAAATTAATTGATGCCGGCGCGCGTATAGCAGAAACTAACTGCGGGTTTTGTATAGGGCAAGGACATGTGCCTTCTACCGGATCGGTTAGCCTGCGTACAATAAACCGCAACTTTAAAGGACGCTGCGGTACGCCGACCGGACAGGTTTATCTTGTCAGCCCGGAAGTAGCGGCTGTTGCCGCTTTGACAGGTGAAATTACCGACCCGAGAGATTTTTCCGCGGAACCGCCTAAACTTATCGTGCCGGAAAAATATGCCATAGACGACAGCCTTTTAACCCGTCCTTCTTCAGAACAGACTGAAAACGTATCTATTTTTAGAGGACCTAACATTGGTGACCCGCCGCACAACGATCCCTTGCCTGATAACTTAACGGGAACGGTGTTGTTAAAAGTGGGCGATAAAATCACTACCGACCATATAATGCCCGCGGGACAGCTCCTTAAATACCGTTCAAATATACCGAAATATTCCCAGTATGTCTTTGAACCTGTTGACCCTTCATTTGCCGACCGGGCGTTTAAGGCTGAAAAAAGCGGCGCGCACGGGTTTATCGTAGGCGGGGAAAGTTACGGACAAGGCTCAAGCAGGGAACATGCCGCTTTGTGTCCTATGTATCTCGGCATAAAAGCAGTGCTGGCTAAAACAATAGAGCGGATTCACAGCGCCAATCTTATCAATTTCGGTATCTTGCCGCTTAATTTTGCCGATCCTGAAGATTATAACAGAATTGATCAGGATGATGAACTTGAGGTATCTGATATACGCTTAGTGTTAAAGGATAATAAACAGCCTGTGATTTTTAATAAAACAAAAAATATAAAGATACCTGTAAATTACGATTTATCCGCCCGCCAGCGTTCAATTATCCTTGAAGGCGGATTATTGAATTATACAAAGAAAAACTCATAATTTAAATTTGGAGACCATAATGGATTTTGACAAATTATATAAAGTTCCTGAACAGGGAACACCTATAACCGTAAAAGAAAACGGCCGGTTTGATATGCCGGATAACCCGATAATACCGTTTATAGAAGGCGACGGCATCGGACCGGATATATGGAAATCGGCTCAGTATGTATTAGATACAGCAGTGAAAAAGGCTTATAACGGTAACCGGAAAATACATTGGATGCAAATATACGCGGGCGAAAAGGCCTATAACCTGACTAATCAATGGCTGCCGGAAAAAACTCTCGATACGATCAAAAAGTATCATATATCCATAAAAGGTCCTTTGACGACACCGGTAGGCGGCGGGTTTAGGAGTTTAAACGTAACCATTCGTCAGAAACTCGATTTATACGCGTGCGTACGCCCTGTATCATATTTTAAAGGAGTTCCGTCGCCTGTGCGCCATCCTGAATTTGTTGATATGATAATTTTCAGGGAAAATACCGAAGATGTATATTCCGGTATCGAATGGCCGGCCGGCTCAAAAGAAGCAACCGCGCTTATCGATTACCTCAATACAAAATTAGGATGTTCCGTGCGTCCCGATTCAGGTATCGGAATAAAACCTATTAGTGTAACCGCTACAAAAAAACTTGTCAGAAAAGCTATTCAGTACGCTATTGATCACGGCAGAAAAACCGTTACTTTGGTTCATAAAGGAAATATAATGAAATTTACCGAAGGGGCTTTCCGCGATTGGGGTTACCAGCTGGCTCAGGAAGAATTTTCAGATAAAGTTATTACGGAACAAAAATTATGGGATGATTACAACGGCAAAGTGCCTGAAGGTAAAATAGTCATAAACGACAGAATAGCTGACGCAATGTTCCAGCAGATACTTACTCGCCCTAAAGAATATTCGGTTCTTGCCCTGCCTAATTTAAACGGGGATTATATGTCCGACGCTCTTGTTGCCCAAGTAGGTGGATTAGGATTAGGACCGGGCGCGAATATCGGCGACATCACTGCTGTTTTTGAAGCGACTCATGGTACCGCTCCAAAATACGCGGGTATGGATAAAGTTAATCCGGGTTCATTAATCCTGTCAGGCGTTTTAATGCTTGAATATATGCAATGGCACGAAGCGGGGCAAATGATAATAGAGGCACTGCAGGATACTATAACCCAGAAAAAAGTAACCTATGACTTAGAACGCCAAATGAAAGGCGCGACGTTGCTGAAATGTTCCGAATTCGGCAAAGCTATTTGTGATAATATGAAATAAGAAAAAATACCGTTTAATTTTTTAATGTTCATAATTTAACCGTTTTGCTATACTAATTTAAATTGCCAAAAATAATAAAAAACGATTTAATTACAGGAGAGGCTTTAATGGATTTTCACGCGGATTATATCTGGATTGACGGAAAATTTATCAAATGGGAAGACGCGACCGTTCATATTTTATCGCATGCTCTGCATTACGGTTCATGCGCTTTTGATTCTATGAGGTGTTATAAAACAGATAAAGGGTCTGTGATTTTCCGAAATAAAGACCATATACAAAGGTTATTTGATTCATGCAAAGTTTACTATATGGATATACCGTTTACTCCAGATGAGCTTGAGTCCGCTGCAATAGAGTTGTTAAAAAAGAATAACTTAACTGAAGCGTATATTCGCCCGTTTGTTTTTCGCGGATACGGAACATTAGGGGTAAATCCTTTTACCTCACCTATTGAGGTAGCTATTGCAGCTTGGGACTGGGGTAGATATCTTGGGGTTGAAGCGTTGGAAAAAGGTATCAGCGTACAAATTTCTTCTTGGCATAGACCTGCTCCAAACACATCGCCTGCTATGGCAAAAGTCGCTTCTAATTATATGAATTCCCAGCTTATAAAAATTGAATCTTTAAAAAATGGATTCGATGAGGGTATAGCTCTTGATTATTTCGGGTATGTATCTGAAGGGTCGGGAGAAAATTTATTTATAGTGAAAAACGGGGTGATTTATACACCGCCGTCTAACAGCGCTATTTTACCCGGCATTACCCGGCATTGTATTTTTCATATCGCCCGTGATCTTGGAATAAGAATAGAGAAACATATTCTTCCCCGTGAATCGCTTTATCTTGCGGATGAGGTTTTTCTGACCGGTACAGCGGCGGAGATTACTCCTGTTACCAAAATAGACAATATTATAGTCTCTAAGGGTAAAAGAGGTCAAATAACACAAATTCTGCAAAAAAGATATTTCGATATTATAAACGGTGAAGTTGAGGATAAACATAATTGGTTAACTTATATTTAAAAATATAAGAAACAAATTTTAAAATATAAAAAAACCGGAAACAAAATAAATTTCCGGATTTTATATATTTTTTTAGAAAAATAGTGTTTTTTAAAATGTTT
>JAGGZS010000094.1 GCA_021161885.1 bacterium | reverse complement strand
TTTCACAGCGCCGGCGTAAGGACCTCTATTAATGCGTAAACCGGAACTGAACCGTTCTAACTTAGAACGGGCAGCCTGCATATCGGAAGTAGAATACATTGCCCGCATATCAGAGGCAACATCATCAAGCACAACAATAAGAGCAGGTTTTTTTGAGGGTTTATGCACAGTAATTTTATCTTTTTCCGCAACAGGCGTTTTTTCCGAAACCAATTCCTCAAATGTAGGCGCTTTAACAGGCGATATTTTAGGAACTCCTACAACATCTTCCATAAAGATGCTCAACGATTTTTCAAGCATTGCCACCCGTTCACGGAGCTGTTTTACTCTTGTTTTATCTAAAGAACCTCTATCGATTAACTCCTGCAGCTGTGTTTTTGCGTTTGCTATAGAACGCTGAAGTATATTTGTCGTATCTTCCTGAACTTTTGCTACAGCCTGCATATCTGTTGTTTTTTCACCAGTAGTGCCGATAAACTGTTCCAAATTTTGAGGATGTAACCCTGTATTCTGCCCAAGTACCGGAACTGTCGGCGCTTTAAACAACTGGGTATTGTTATACGGATTATCCATTGTTGTATGCTTAATTTGAGTCTGATGTGAAGCGCAAGCGGATCCTGCCAATGCTAAAAGTAAAAGAGGCACAACAACCGCTCCGCCAAGAAGCATTTTCCTAAAACGATATCCGCGCGAATTTTTTATTTCAAGCGGAGCCATATCTCCTTCAGGAAAAATTTCTTCCTGATAATACTTTTCTTTATCTCTTTGCCTTCTAAAATCAACCATTTTCTGAAGCTGGTTCATCGCCTGTTCTTTAGTTTTAACTTTTAAAGAACTAACTAAAGTATGGTCATCAACTATCGGCACAATCTGCTGGGTTTGAGCGTTTGCTTTAACAACGGCGACAACATTGTTACCTTTGGATAAGAAAAATATTTCTTCGCCCGGCTCTAAAAAGCCAAGCCACTGTTCTACAGGCGATAATGTTTCAACCAGAACAGGTTCACCGCTTTCATTACGTGTAATTCTATATGCCTCGTTTTCAAGCTGTTCAAACGGTAAAGGCAAAGCGTACTGTCTACCGGTTACGGAATCCCATACCCGAACGGGTCTGCCGTTTTTAAAAGTAGTAACTGTCCGCGGACCGTTTACATCAGCATAGAAACGTCCTTTTTCGTTAAATCCGGTTTTAAGAGGTGTAATTACATCTCCGCTGAAATCAGGTGTTATTTCCCCCGCATATAATTGTGTCTGCTGGATATATCTGTCGTAAACATCGGGTTGGGTCCATAGATAATCCGTAACAATTTTAGATAAAAACTGGCGGGTCTTATTACGTTTTCCGATTATATCGCCGGCAAACATAACTGCCGCCATAGAAAGAGTTGAGCTGTTTTTAGCCATCATTTTAAGAAGTTCAAAACGGGTAGGGCTTATATAAATAGTATTTAACGGCACATTCTCGCGGGGCCTGTTTCCCACCACTATGGTCATATTGGATTTAATTTCATCAAGCAAATCGGGATTAACCCTGCGGATTTCTTCAAACCCTAATTTAAGCAGCTGCTTAACAAGAGGATCATTATTTAAAGCGTTGGTCGATATTATATTTCCAACAGCTGTCCCGCTAAGAAGAAACGCAGGTTCATTTTTTGAAGGGGCGGCTTCAACTTGAGATTGAGCGTCAATGTCTTGTATATCCTGAGTAATTACGTTAAGTATAGATGCACGCACCTGTTTAGATAAATGCTGTAAATTAGCCACTATATACTGGGATTGAGCCAATAAGACTTTAGCGGAATCGTAATCGCCATCTTCGCGCACAAGACGTGTCGCTTCAGTAATCAAATTTCTAACCGTATTAAAAGCTTCTTTTTCTTTATCGAGAATCTCCTGATATTTAGCGGGATGAAGCGCCACAGGCACTTCTTTACCGAAATCATCTTGAGAATAAGCTATATCGTGGGCTTTAAAACCATTCTCAAGTTTTTCTACATTCCCGTCTATAGATTGAAGCGCTGACGCAGAAAATTTCAGTAACCTTACATCCTTAGGCAATCCGAGGTCTGTTAATCGTCTGACTGCTGTATCTAATTGCGCCATTCGCCGGTCATCAGCCTGCTTAAGCTGGTCGGATAACTCATAAAAAGCGTTTTCCGATTGAAAATCAAAGGTGGAAGGATTAATAAAAATTTCCCGCCCGTTTCCGGTAATCCCTTTTTCGTTAAATTGGGTTCTGTTATATTCCTCGGCAACTTTCCTATCTGTAACAGTATCTCTTAAATTGATAATTATATCGGTTACACCGCTTTCAGGAGAAACTCCGCTGTAGGCATAATCTGTTACTGATAAAAGAGTCTGCATATAATATTGTTCGGGCATTCTGTTCAGTGTTTCTTTAAGCACACTGTCAAAACCGGAAAAAACGACATCCAAAGGTTCATCTTTAATTTTTTCCGGTTCTTCTAATAGAGATTCCATATAAGAAATATCGGAAAAAATATTTGTGTTCGCTTCCATTGATCGATATAACTCGTTATCTTTAATTAGGCGGCTAACATTTTTCAACACACCGACAGCCTTAGAATATTCGCTGTTAAGCCATAACTTTCTTGCTTTTACATACTCAATAAGAATATCGGCTCGCATTTTATCTTCAGGATTGGCGGTTTCGTCTATTTGTTGTTTTGTTGTCAAATTTTTAATTAAACTAAGTACCTGATCGGCGTGTTCAGCGATATATACTCTGTCAGCGTTAATATTTACGACGCCTTTATACTGATCGTTAAAATCTTCAACCGCCTGAAAAACATTAACAAAACGCCCTTCCTGTAAACGGGTCTCA
This sequence comes from bacterium, assembly GCA_021161885.1. Lineage (GTDB taxonomy): Bacteria > Auribacterota > Auribacteria > Auribacterales > Auribacteraceae > JAGGZS01. The sequence goes on along the minus strand of JAGGZS010000094.1, from coordinate 6,084 downwards.
AAAAACTTGAGCATATCAAGCTTATTGCGAACGGATTCCCGCCATGCTTGATCTTCATTTTGCTGGGCGAGGATGTCTTGGCGTACTAATTTTATATCGTTAAGATATTGGTTAAATACGGCGTTAATATGAATCGCGTCGGTGCTTTCGCTCAATTTTTCTTTTTCATTTTCCCAAAGCAAAGCTAAAGCATGTCCTGTCAGGCGGGAAGGTTCGGCTTTAGCGGCTTGCCTGTCATTTTTAGCAAAATACGCTTTTAAAGCGCTTACTTCATCTAATATTTTGCTGCCGCGCAGTTTGACGCTATTTTCTACTGACAATTTATATTTCTTAATAATTTTTTCAAAAACAGATTTCCTAACAGACGGGTCTAATTCAGACCATTGGTCTTGAGCGATCAGATCAAGAAGTTCGTGTTTAGCCTGTATAAAATTAGTCCTATTATCTTCATTTATATAATCAGCAAAAACAGTTCTTACTTTTTGCGACGTAACAATAGGAATATTCTGGTTATACAAACCCGTAACATAATCGACCCATTCGATACCGATCTGATTCTGCGACAACAACAAAGCGGCAAGAGCTTTGCGTTCGGCATGGGTTAGTTTAATCCATTCATCGGGGTACTGCTGTGAAATATCTTTTAAGGTATCTTTTATTTTAGAGGCGATATTTCGCTGCTGGATAAAATCCTGCGCATTGCTAACGGTTTGCATGGCAGGCGCCGGAGCGGAAGAAACATCTAATAATGCCGATAACTCAGGCTGTAAAACCGAATCTATAACTACCTCTGACGATTTCCTTAGGCGAGCCTGTTCTAATATTAAGTTGACATCGGGTTTGGCAGCTGCGCCCTGCACAAACACAGGCAGGGACTTAGCTGGTTTATTTGGAAATTTCACAATTATGCCAATGCCTTTTTGCGGATGATAATAAACCGAAAACGAATGTTTAAGCTCATTAATGCGCGCCTGAAACTTATCCATTTCAGCTGCGGTTAAATTTATTTTATTATTATTGGGAAATGTAAGTGTATATTCCATCTTCCCTTCTTTATTTCTTCGGCTTTGAACCGTATAATTATCAAGATTAAAAAATGTTTCAAGAAACTCGTTTAATCTGCGTGAATTTTCAAGCATTATCTCCGGCGATGCGTCAGGGTCGAAATCGCTGAAAATTTCTTTCATCTGGTTAAATACGAAAGCGGTTCCGAAAATTCTTTGAAAAAACACTTCATATTTATCAACGGTTGATAGGGTTTTATTTCTAAACACTGAAGTCCACGATTGCACATCGTCTGCCGCTAAATGAGCAGGCATATTATCGGCAATCAACGCGTCCATATATAAGTTGCGTTCAAGTTTTAAAAGTTTTAATACGTTTGAATAATCTACCCCTAAAGATTCATTAGCTGTCTTAACAGCATTTTTATAGGCGTCTTTTGGTGTTTCATCAGCGACTTTTATTATCGGCAAAATCAAATTAAATACCGGATTATGCCCTAATGAAGCTAAATCGTCTAAAGAAATAAACTGCCCTTGAGATTTTCTCATTTCCATAATAGTATCTGCGGTTTGTTCGATTAAAGCCAATGCTTGAGATTTTGCCTCATCAATAGCCATTATTTCAGGATTCACAGCGGCTAACCTGTCTGCCATAACTTGCACAAGAGCCGGTTTATCAATAGTATTTATATTAATAAGATTAGAATTGTTATACACCGGCTGTGCAGATGCCAAAAGAGCGGCTGCAGTCAATCTAACAGCTAATCTCGGATTCAAATCAATCAGCCGGGCAATTTTACCGAAAACCGCTTTACCTATATAAATAGTCTGATTTTCAATAGATTTTGATATGAGATTATCCAGACCTTTACCGGTTGCGGGAAGAAACGGTTTGCCGGATACAGCTATACTGAAATTAGCAGTTATATAATCGGCAAGCGCGGGATCAATATCGGATAATAATGCCAAAGATTGTTTAAGCAGCGTATCAAGCCGATAGTTATCGGTTTTATTTTGGAACTGGGCAAAATTGCCGTCTGCGTTTGTTCCATATATTAAGTAATCAGCCGGAGATTGATCGCCAAGTTCAGCGAAAGCGACCGGCGCTTCCATAACGGCTGTTTTAGATTTTTCATAAAAATTTCTGTATGCCCGTTGCGTAACGCCTTTTAGAACTTGATAGATTCGTTTTTCCTTTTCATCTTTTGAACCGCGATATTTATCTTCCGCTTTAAAAAACGGCACTACAATATCCTCATAAGCCAGTCCATAAGCGATAACCATAAAATTTTCAGGGATTAAAGGAAATTGTTTATTGTTGATTTTTATCGTTTTTTGACCTTGCGCAACGGCGTTGTGCATTGTCTTTAAGGCATTATCTATAAATTTCAGATATTCTCTTGCCTGAAGCACACCTATAAGCGATTTATTAAGTTTATCCTTATTCTTAGCGTCATCTTTGTTTTTCTCAATATGTGTATCAATTTGCATTTGTAATTGCGCAAACTTTTTTGTAAAACCAGTTGTGAGCTGTGCTCTTTTCTTTCTGACATCCTGAATTAATTTAGCTATTTGCGAGTTTAAATCTTTTGATTCAGCATCTAACTTTCTCCATGCCGCCATACTTACAGAAGCACTTGTTATATCATGTACCAACCCTTTAAGTCTTTCAATGCGTTCAGTGTCTGGTCGAAATTGCGCTTGCAGATGATATAAATTCCGTTTAACTTTAATAGCTTGAGCGATATTATCTACAATATTTCCCTTTATATTGTGCTGAACAGCGTTAATATTGCGGGAAAAGAGTTGTTCAACTACAGATTTAACTAACGATGTATTGCCTAACTCTTTTAAAACCACTGCGAAATTTTGGTAATCCTGTTTGTCAAAAAGTTTTGTTAAGTTCAGTCGCTTTAATAGTTCCTGTTTGTTAGCAAGCACTTCACTTATCCGTTCGGTAGGTTTTATGTCAAACCATATTTTAACAATTTGATTGGTTTCATAAACCGGGTCCTTACCGGCCGCTACAGAGTCTTCAGCGACTTTATCAAGTTTCTCAAACAACTGCTGCAATATTAATTTAGATACAATTACCTGAAGTAGTTCCATTTTATTTCGCACCTGCTCATTTTGACGCTTACGCTCAAATTCTAAACGGTCGTTTAGGCGGGTTGCTTCGTTTTGCAGTTGTTGTCTTCCTGCCTGTAAATTTTTTTGCGCCTGCAACAGACTTTGAACCGATATTTCTCGCATTTCAATCAACCGCAATTGATCTTTTATCTTTTTCAGTTTTTCGGAAAGAACTTCAAAACGCCGTTGTATATATTTATTGCCTTTATCAAGTTGCTGGGCAATAGTATGGGTTTGGGAATATTCCTCAAAAGCATCTATTCTGTCTTCAATCTGGGCAGGACCTTCATTTTTGATAACTTCCTGCCAATACGACTGAAGGTTGGCATAAAGTTTAAGGCGAGCTTCCTTAGAACCAACAGGTATATCAGCGGGATTAATTCGCTCAATAAAAAAACCGGCTTTATCATTAAAAGCGGCTTGAGATTGCGAATCTAACTGTTTAAATTTAAATTCACCTTCCTTTGTAGAAGATGCAAGCAGGCTGACAATATACAAATCTCCGGTATCCGCGGACAAAGCAGTGTAAGTGCCATCCGCATTTTTCTGCACCATATCTAATTGCAGAGCAACAGAATTATCTTGAGACTCGAACCGTATTTTTTCTTTGTCTGCCATGGCGTTATCAAGAAAACTTTTTCTGCGCGCTGAGCTTAAAAGCACAGGTTTTGCAGTATCTTTCAGTTTAAATTCTATAGATAAGACGCTCTCATTTATGATAGAGGATATTTCATCCATAGTTAACGAATTACCTGTTTGTGCTTCTTGAGCCTGTATCTTTTCAAGAGCATTGGCAAGGGCGGCATTAAGTTTATTTTTCCGATACGATTTAGGCGCCTGCCGCGCTACTTTCGAAACTAAATCCATCCATTGCCTATAACCGGACATACCTTTTTTAAAATCGATATCAAAAGTCGTTACCGCCGAAGCAACAGCCTGTTCCAAATCTGGATTGACTTCAAGTTCAGGATTAAGAGCCAGCAGCTTCAACAATGAACTGTCATATTGTTTGTCAAAAGATTTTCCCATAATAAGAGAACCGACTCTTTTTGTATAATAAGGCTCGACCGATTCGGATAATCCTATATAACGATGCAAAGCATATTCTACTTCAGGGTCGTTTACCGGGCTGGCATCCATACTGCGGTATAAATAATCAAGTATAGCGGCTTTTTCACCTTGGGTAAACAAGCTGCCTGTTATATCAACGGGATAATCGCCTATAAGGTTTTCAAGAGCGTCAATAAATTTTCCCTGAATACCAATGGAAGTTTGCCCGGCTGTTTCGGGAGTTACGCCTTGTCCGGCTATATTAAACACTGATGCAATCTCAGGGCTTGCCATACCGGCAGGTTCGCCGGTTATATCAAGCTGCGGTTTGCTCATTACATGGAGTATATATTTGTCAGTTCCTGAAATAACGTTAATCTGGGCAATATCGGATAAATCAATCGTGTCGCCGGGAGCTAACTCTTTTTCCGCCCCGAAAGATGTTAACTTCTCGGCAAGTTGTTTTAATGTTTCCAGAGGCAGCATTGGTTCTACAATCAATGTGCCGATATTTAATCGATTAAAAATATTTTGATATTTCTCATCAATATTCTCAAGTTTCAGCACGCCGAAATCCGTATCTGCTAAAACGCCTTCTTTCACTTTATCAGAGAATAAAGACATTACAAGATAAGCGGTAAAACGAGACGGTTCGGTTCGGCTCACAAAGAAATTTTTACGGTCTTCACTAATGAGTTCAAGTTTTTTAAACGATGCTAACAATGCCTCCACCTCAACAGCTGTTATTTCGGTATCAGGATTAAGTTTAGACAATTCCTGCACAATTGTTTCGGTGGTCATTGGTTTATCGTATAAAAGTTCCAATACTTGAGTACGAAGCACCCTGTAAGATTTTGTGGCTTTTAGGTAACCGAGGGAACTCATAAATTCTGATGTTACTCCATCGTTAAGCCGAACCATTTCAAGGAGGCTGTTTTCTATTTCAGTATCCACTTTGTCTGTCTGTACCCTATCGGTATAGCGCACATAAATCGGGGCATCCACTCCTGTCAGCTTCATGCGGGCGCTTATATCATCAAACGTTAACGAAATATCCTCAACTTTGATTACATCTTGATAACCCGCGATTTGCAAAACTTTTTCGATAGATTCCTTTAACTGGTTTTCAAGTCTCCCCTGAATAAGCATTCTTTCTTCAGGAGAATATTTCACCAAAACGTTCATATATAAATCATAAAGTTTTGTTGTGGTTAGAAGCGTCTTCATTTTATTGGCGAGAAAATTTTGTCTCTCGGCATAAACAAGGGGCGCTCCCTTTGTTAACCACGAAGCGATTTTCAATGTACTTGTATGAGTAGCAAGCATCTGTTCAAGAGGTGTCCGTAAATTTTTTAAAAGAGACATATACGGGATAGGTTTTCTGTCGTTTTCCATATTGGGAGTAACAACAATATAAGATACGTCCTCGGATTTAAGCATCTCGGTTATTCCCTTGGTATGAAACCCGCCCGCGATCAAAACAACAACTTTTTTAGATTCCCCGTTCATAAGAGCAATAGTATTTTTGACAAGCGCTTGTTCGCGTTCATTGGCTAATTTATAAAAATCCTCAAAATCATCTAAATTTGTTTCTACCGCGGAAAGATCGATTTCGGGTAATAAGGGTTGGTTAAACTGCTCGGATTTTTCGTTTAAAAAAGCGATCATATCTTTCAATTTCAATTTATCTCGGTACTCATGGTATTTAACCATATAATCTCTGGTCATCTGCAGATGGCTGAATTTACTTATCAACTGAATATAACGAGATATTTCATACACTTTTTTTTGTTCATCGTTTTCCATAAAAACATTATAAATTCTTTCCTCAAAAACCAAACTTTCATTAAGCGCTTTGTTCTGGTCGATCTGAGAAAATTGAGATAGATAAGCAATATAA
>JAGGZS010000218.1 GCA_021161885.1 bacterium | reverse complement strand
GATTTATAGCCTATGATATAGTTCCTTTCTCAAAAAAAGATAATATAAGGGAGAAACAAAAAAATGGCTTTAACAAAAGAATTAAAAGATCAGATAAAAAAAGAGTTTCAAAAACACGAAAAAGACAGTGGTTCAGTTGAAGTGCAAGTAGCTTTACTTACAAAAAAAATAAGCGCTTTAACGGCGCATCTTCAGAATTTCAAAAAAGACCATAATTCCCGCAGAAGTTTGCTTATGATGGTCGGTCAGCGGCGATCTCTTCTTGATTACCTTAAGAAAAAGAGCTTTGATCGATATAAACAGTTAATTGAAAGCTTAAACATAAGAAGATAGTATTCTCGTCTTGGGAAAAACATGCGAATTTTTATCAAAAAAACCTCCTTTAATAAATAAAAAGGGGGTTTTTTGCGCTTGCATAAATATTGCAGGCAGTTTTATTTAATATCCCTCATTAAAAGAAGATGAAGGAAAAGAGAAAAGAAAGTAAGGAGAAAAAAAGTGTATTCTAAAGAAATTGAAATTGAGGGAAAAAAATTGGTTATTGAAACGGGTAAAATCGCAAAACAGGCCGACGGTTCTGTTACCGTGCGATCTGGAGATACAATAATCCTCGCTACCGTGGTTGCCTCGGACAGCGTAAGGGAAAACGCGGATTTTTTTCCGCTTACCGTTGATTATCGAGAAAAGGTTTCCGCCGCAGGCAGAATACCAGGCGGTTACATAAAACGTGAAGGGCGGCCTACGGAAAAGGAAATCCTTACCTGCCGGCTGACAGATAGACCTATTAGACCTTTGTTCCCTGACGGTTTTTATAATGAGGTTCAGATTATGTTATCTGTTCTCTCGGCTGACGGAGAAAACGATCCTGATGTGCTCGCTATGATTGGAGCTTCATCCGCTCTTGTGTTGTCTGATATACCGTTTGAAAAAGCTGTCGGAGCGGTTCGTGTGGGTACGGTTGAAGGCGAATTTGTAATTAACCCTACATCGGCTCAGCTTGAAAATTCTACAATGAATATTATTGTTGCCGGCACTAAAGACGGTATCTGTATGGTTGAGGGCGAATCGCATAATATATCAGAAGCAACCCTTCTTGAGGCAATCTTTTTCGCGCATGAAAATATCAAAAAAATAGTTGCTCTTCAAAATGAGTTACGCGATTTGTGCGGTAAAGAAAAACGCGATGTTGCCGATCAGCTGATAACGGTAGATGAAGCTCTTTATGAAACCGTAAGCGAGCTTGTTTACCCTAAAATAGAAGAAGTTATAAATATTCCCGAAAAATTGAAAAGACAAGATGCTCTTGGCAGTTTGAAAAAAGATGCGGTAAAATCCGTTTTGGAAAAAGATGCCGATACCTATACGGAACTCCAAATAAAACAGGCGTTTAAAAAAATCGAAAAAAATTTAATAAGAAGAATGATACTCGACAAAGGTATTCGTTCTGACGGCAGGGGGTTTAAAGATATAAGACCTATTACCTGTGAAGTCGGACTTCTTCCCCGCACACACGGTTCCGCATTGTTCACGAGAGGAGAAACTCAGGCGCTTGTCATGACTACCCTTGGAAGTCCAGGGGATGAACAGCGGTACGAAGGGCTTGACGGCGAGCATACCAAAGCATTTATGCTTCATTATAATTTTCCGCCGTTTAGTGTTGGGGAATGCCGTCCTGTCCGCGGTCCGGGCAGAAGAGAAATAGGGCACGGGTTCCTTGCTGAACGCGCCTTGAGTTATATATTGCCTGAAGCGGATAAATTCCCTTATGTGATAAGAATTATTTCAGATATTCTTGAATCTAACGGCTCTTCTTCAATGGCTTCTGTTTGCGGAGGCACATTATCGCTAATGGATGCGGGAGTTCCAATAAAAACTCCTGTGGCTGGTATTGCTATGGGGCTTGTGGCTGAAGGAGATAAAATTATTGTTTTATCCGATATATTAGGATCGGAAGACGGTGCCGGAGATATGGATTTTAAAGTAACTGGAACAGAAGAAGGCATAACCGCTTTTCAAATGGATTTAAAAATTGACGGCATTACCAATGAAATTATGGAAAAAGCCCTTTATCAGGCTCGTGAAGGCAGAATGCATATTTTAAATGAAATGAAAAAAGCCATCTCTGAACCTCGCGAAGATGTATGCGAATATGCGCCCCGCATTATTACTATGCAGATCGATCAGGAAAAAATAGGAGCGCTTATCGGTCCGGGCGGTAAAAATGTTAAACGTATTATTGAAGAAACCAAAGTTACTATAAATATCGAGGATGACGGAAAAGTTCATATTGCCTCAAATGATAAAGATTCCATAGCCGAAGCTGTCAAACAGGTAGAACTGTTAACGGCTGAAGCTGAAGTTGGGAAAGATTATAAAGGCACTGTGAAAACTATTCAGGATTTCGGGGCGTTTGTGGAAATATTGCCCGGTAAAGAAGGGCTTATCCATATATCTCGATTAGCTGAAACACGCATAGCCAGCCCTCGCGAAGTTGTTGATGTCGGCGATAAAGTTGACGTCCGAGTTTTTGAAATCGACGATAGAGGCAGAATTAATCTTGAACTTTTAGTTGACGGTAATCCTGTGGCTAAAAATCGACCTTCACATTCGCGCGATAAAAATCATAATAAGGGAGGGTTTAAAGGCCACTCCAGAAGAGACCAGCATTCACGGCCTCACAAAAAAGAACATAACCGGTAATCAGGAAATCATAAATTTCACGTTTATACGGTATTTTTAATTATGAAAAAAGAAATGAAAAAAGACGGCGGATTTATCAGCTCATTTAATAAATTAAAAGAGATTTGGGCTGCGTTAATTTTATTTGCCGGGCTTTTTTCGTTTCTTAGTTTTAATACTTATGACGTGAATGATATTTCAGCTATTTCTTCCACGCGGTTTCCTGAAGTGTTACATAATTTTTTCGGAATTACGGGAGCTTCGTTTTCTTATTTTTCGTTTATTTATTTTGGTATCGCAGCTTATTTTTTACCGTTATTCCTTATGGCATGGTCGGTAAGGGCTTTTGTTGTTGGTTTTAAATTAAGCTGGTTGCGGTTTTATACTAAGCTGTTTTTGTTTATACTGTTATTATTGTCGTTAACGGTTTTTTTTCATACAACGCTTGTTTATCCTTATTCATTAATCAAACTTGAAACTTTACAGAGATTAATGCCTCATCCTTATTTTGGAGGCATTACAGGAAAATTCATAGCTGAAAAATTCACTACCGTTTATCTCGGCGCCAAAGGCACTGTTGTTATTTCCGGTTTTTTGATAATAATAGTTTCTTTATTGATTACAGACGGCAGACCTTTATATCTTGCCCGATGGATAGGATTGCGGTTATTTAAGATTTTTGTTTTGTTATATAATACCTCGGTTACGGTAATTACATTTATCAATTCCGAACTTGCGCGCCTGAGGGATAAAACATCTCGCGTAAGTAAACCAAAATCGGCAGGCAGGAAGAAGGATATTTCTCCCGACCCGATTGCTAAAATCGGCAGGACAAAATCACCGCCAATAGAAGAAACTAAAATCATACAGCCTCAACCTTCTGGGGATATAGCATTAGAAAACCGTATCGTACACTCTGAGGAAATTTCCTACGAGTTCCCGTCTGTTGATTTTTTGGAACTGCCTAAAAAGCCTAAAGAATCGGACGTTAATAAATCTTTAAAACGTAAAGCCGAACTGCTGCGAAGCACTTTGCTTGAGTTCGGAGTTGAAGTTAATATATCCGAAATAACAAGAGGTCCCGTGATAACCAGATACGAATTGACATTGGCTCCGGGCGTTAAGGTTCAACGAATAACAACGTTATCCGATGATATAGCGTTAGCGATGAAAACCCCTCATATACGCATAGTTGCTCCCATTCCCGGTAAATCGGCTGTGGGTATTGAGGTTCCTAATGACATTAAAGCTATTGTCGCTTTAAGGGATTTGCTCTGCTCAAAAGAGTTTATTAATACGAAATCTAACTTGCCTCTAATACTCGGTAAAGATATAACAGGCCGTGCTTTAATTTCAGATTTAACATCCGCTCCGCATCTGCTTATCGCAGGGGCGACCGGTTCGGGAAAAAGTGTGTGCATAAACGCTATAATTATGAGTTTGCTCTATAGCTGTTCTCCAACGATATTAAAATTTCTAATGGTTGATCCAAAAAAGGTAGAGCTTGCCCAGTATAATGATATTCCACATATGCTCGCTCCTGTTATCACTGATCCCAAAAAAGTGTCTATGGGGTTGAACTGGGTAGTCAGGGAAATGGAAGACCGTTACCAGATACTCGCCGACGCGGGTGTCAGAAATATAAAAGGATTTAACGCGCTGTCTAAAGAACAAAGACTAAGGGTAACGGTATCAAAAAATTTTTCTCAAGGCATAATGCCTTACATTGTGGTCATACTCGATGAACTTGCGGATTTAATGATGGTCGCCCAGGATGATATTGAAGATGCCATAGCAAGGCTTGCACAGTTAAGCCGAGCTGTCGGAATTCATCTTATACTCGCAACACAACGCCCTTCCGTTAATGTTATTACAGGAGTCATAAAAGCTAATTTTCCCGTAAGGATTTCGTTTAAGGTATCTTCAAAAGTGGATTCTCGAACCGTGCTTGACGCTAATGGAGCGGAAAAGTTGTTAGGTAACGGAGATATGCTGTTTTTGCCTCCGGGCACATCTAAACTTATTCGAGGGCAAGGCACTTTTGTAAGCGATGACGAAATTAAAAAAGTAGTTGAGTTTGTAAAAGAACAAATGAAAGACGAAAATGTTGAGGAAGAAGATATTTTTGAAAATCCTGAATTAGCCCTTGAACAGGACGACCAAATGGATGACGAGTTATACGGTCGGGCAGTTGAAACCGTATTGACGCTTCAGCAGGCTTCTTCGTCGGTGCTTCAGCGTAAACTTCGTGTCGGATACGCACGAGCCGCCCGCCTTATTGATATGATGGAGGCAAACGGTGTTGTAGGTCCTCATCGCGGAAGCAAACCTCGTGAAATTTTAATTGAGCAGTAAAATTTTGTAAATTAAATTTTTTTTTAAAGACAGGTAATCTTTTTATATGATAAGTATCGCCGTAAGCACCTTAGGATGCCCGAAAAATATTGTCGATTCAGAAAATATGATGGGCAGATTAAAGTTAGACGGGTTTCATATCACCGACCAACCCGATGAAGCAGATGTAGTGGTTTTAAATACCTGCGGGTTCATTAGTCAGGCGGTCGAGGAATCTGTAAATGTTATTTTAGATTATATAGAATTCAAAAAAGAAAAAAAAATTATTCTTGCAGTGGTCGGCTGTCTGGTAGAACGTTATAAAGATGAATTGGCAGATAAAATAAAAGATGTTGATATCTGGCTTGGAATCGCTGAAATGAATAATATCGGCGATAAAATTAAAACATTTTTTCCGCAAACTAAGTTTGTTTCAAAATACAAGGGAAAACAGTGGGATACAAAATTAACCCCTTCCCATTTCGCTTATATTAAAGTTGCCGACGGGTGCAGCAACAGATGTTCTTTCTGTGTAATCCCATCTATTAAAGGAAATTATAAAAGTAGGGATATGGGAGATATTGTAGATGATGTCTCAAAATGCGTCCTTAACGGAGTGAAAGAGATTTGCCTTGTCGCTCAGGATGTTTCAGGATACGGACACGATCTTAATCCGTCGTTATCGTTGGTTGGACTGCTTAAACGGTTAGAAACTATAGACGGGCTCAAATGGATACGGCTGATGTATATGTATCCTGATAAAATTACAGATTATTTGCTTGATTATATGGCTTTATCAAAAAAAATATGCAGGTATATGGATGTGCCTTTTCAGCATTTCAGCACTAACATTTTAAAAAGTATGCGGCGTAAAGAAACGGAACAATCTATATATGAGCTGGTGAATAAAATCCGCAAAAAAATACCCGGCATTTTTTTGCGGACAAGTTTAATAGTGGGGTATCCGGGTGAAACGCGGGAGGATTTTCAAAAATTGCTCGACGGTATGGATAAACTGAAATTCGAGCGGTTAGGAGCTTTTATATATTCAGATGAAGAAGGCACAGCCGCTATGGAACTGCCGGATAAGGTGTCTGATGATACAGCTTATTCGCGCTATGATAAGGTAATGAAGTTACAGCAAAAAATATCGTTGAATATTAATCGAAAATTGAAAAATAAAACTTTACCGGTTATGATAGACCATATTGAAAATGACGGCATATATATAGGGCGTACGCAGTTTGACGCCCCGCAAATAGATAATTCGGTAATCATTACATCATCCGGCGGCAATAATTATTTGCCGGGTGATTTTGTTAATGTATGTATAACCAGTGCCGGCGAATACGATATTGAAGGGATGATTAAGCAATGAACTTAGCTAATAAACTGACAATATCAAGAATATTTATGGCTGTTGTGTTTACGTTTTTACTGCTTATTGACTTAAAATATACAAATATTTTGGCTGCGGTAGTTTTTATTCTTGCCTGCATAACCGACTGGATTGACGGAAAAGTGGCAAGACATTTTCAAGTAGAATCCGATTTCGGTAAACTTGTCGATCCATTAGCGGATAAGATATTGATATGCGCCGCGTTTATATCTTTTATAGAAATTCCCGCGATAAAGTTGCCGGCTTGGATTGTTATAATCATAATAAGCCGTGAGTTCGTTATAACCGGACTTAGGCTTTTGGCAGCCAATAAGGGAGTGGTCGTGCCAGCCGGGATATGGGGTAAAAATAAAACTATATCACAGATTATTTTAATTATAAGTTTACTTCTTTACCTGAGCGCACTAGATATAAACGCGAATATAACAAATATTTGTATTTCTCAATCCTTAAAACAAATTTTTTACTGGTATTTTGTTGTTATGGTAATTATAACTATTATACTTACTGTGTTGTCCGGAATAGTTTATCTGATAAAGAATTGGAACCTCTTAAAAGGATATTAAAGATTATGAAAAATTTTTTTGTAAAATTTTTTGCCAGCTGCGGGTTTGTAGGGCATATCCCATTCGCGTCCGGCACATTCGGTACAATGGTAGGTGTGCTGATGGTTTATGTTACCGGATATTTTATTGACATTAATACGCTCAACGGGAAAACCGTTTATGCGGTTATCACCTTATTATTCATAGCTGTATCAATACCGATTTCAACAGCGGGAGAGATTGTTTACAAAAAAAAAGATTCATCTAAAATAGTAATCGACGAAGCGGTTAGTTTTTTTGTTACTATGTTTTGGTTACCTCTTTATCCGAAACTGGTCATACTTGGTTTTCTGCTGAACAGGGTGCTTGATATAGTAAAAATTCCGCCGGCACGTAATTGCCAAAATAGATTACCGGCGGGTTACGGTGTTGTCCTTGACGACATTGTTTCGGCTGTTCAGTCTAATATTCTTTTAAGGTTGATTATTTTCTTGACTGGATATTCCTTTTTCACGTAAAATAACCAAATATTTTTAATTTTCTCTATATATTTAATAAACTCTAACCGGAACAGTAATGAAAAAATTATTATTTATTATCTGTTTATATTTATTTTTTTTAATTTATCTGCCTCAATCAGGCTTGGCGGGGGAACCGATAACTTATTCGGCCGCCGAGAACCTTAAGGCTGAAAATCCGGCTAAAGCCGCCGCTTTATTTAATAAGTATGTTAAAGAAAATCCTATGGCGGCTGACGCGGCGCGCGCTAAATACCAAGAAGGGATTTTATACGAGGCGCTGGGCGATTATTACAAGGCTTATAAAGCGTATCAGCATATAATTGAGAATTTTCCCCTGTATCCAAATCAAGACGACCTTTTAGACCGGCAATATAGGATAGGCAACTATTATTTGATGATTGCCAAACAGTCCTCCGGTTCATTTATCGGCAAAATTATTAACCCCCATCAAAAACGCGCTATTGAGATATTCAAACAGGTTGTAGAAAACGCTCCTTTTACTAAAATCGGAGCTAAAGCCCAGTACAGGTTAGGGTATGCTTATATGGAGACCAAACAATATCTTGAAGCTGTTACGGAGTTTCAGATTGTTATCGAAAAGTATCCGGGTTCAGGTTACATAGATGATGCTGTTTACGGTTTGGCAAATTCATATTTTCTGCTTGTTCAAGGACCCGAGTATGATCAATTTTCCACAGAAAAGGCGCTTGAGTATTTTAACCGTTATGCATCTGAATTTCCCCATGGCAAGAATAACGCTGATGCTCAGGTTAAAATCAACAAACTTAAACAAAATCTTGCGAAAGGACTTTTTTTAATCGGCGAGTTTTATGAGAAAAATAAACGTTATGAAGCGGCTTTAATATATTATAATGAAGTTGAGTCTTTGTTTCCAGATTCATATTACAGCGAAAAGTCCCGTTCGAAACGACCTGTGCTTGAAGGTATTGTGGAAGCTCTGATGCCGTATAAAGAAATTATGAGAAATTATGAAGACTGTATTATGCTTTACTATTCTATTAAGGTTAAAGACCCAAGGTTTCCGTGGGAATTTTGGAAAAAAGATCCGCTTACGCCTAAAGAAAGAAAACGGCTTGAGTGGGCTGAACAGCTTGTTAAGGCGGCAAAATCTCATAAGAAGGAAGCGGAACAGCTTTTTAAAACCGAAGAAAAAATTAAATCGTTTGAATTGAAGATCAGAAGTTTAAAAGATGATATACAACATTATAAAACACAACTTAAACGCGAAGAAGCTGTTTACGAACAGTTGCAAAACGGAGTTGTCTCTGATGAAAAACAAGCGTCAGAGGATTCTAAAATTCAAGATGGATTAAAACGGTTACAGCGTAAACAACGCATTAAAATACGCCGGCTGCGTAAAAAAATCAAATCAAAAGAAAAAGAAATAATAAAATTAACCGCTCAGTTTGAACAAAAACAGGCGGATTTTAATGCAAATAAACAGGAGTATTATGCTAAACGCGACGCACTTATCGAGAAAGCACAAAAATTAAGGGTTGAGGTAGATTTGCTTGTGGCTGGAAGCGATGAGTTCGCTTTGACTGATATTAATGACATCACGTTGTCGGATAAAAAAATCAAATGGAAAAAAGCGAATCTAAAACAAACTCAGCAGAAAAAAGAAGAAAAGCCTGAAGTGCTGCGAAGACTCGCTGATGAAGCCGCAAAAGAGAAAAAAATAATTATACCTTATGAAAACCAGTTGCGGGGAGGCTCATTTGATTACTGGTGGAAAGTTTTGGTAGGAGAAAAAGAACGTGTAAAAACCCCGTCGGACGCAATACAATTATATCTTAAATAAAGGTTTGAAATGAATTTAATAAAAAATATATGTTTAATAACGGTTTTATCCTTTGGGTTAGCAGGATGCGGATATCAGTTAGGGCTTGCAGGCAAAGATGCCAGTATACAAAATATATATTGTTATACTGTAAAAAATGAAACACGTATACCGGGCATGGAAATGCCCGCGACTAATTCCATAATAAATACTCTTAACCGAAGAGGCGCTAACCTGAAAGTGGTGTCCGACCAAAATAAAGCGGATACTTTTTTATATGTAAAATTATTGGATTACGAAAGGTCTGCCGCTCGATTTGATGAAGCGGATATAACCCAGCAGTCTGTTGTTACATTATATGCTTCAATGAAACTTTATCATTCGCCTATTGACATTCAGAGCAATAAAAAAGATGAGGACACTACCGACGCAGATCCATTTTTTGAGATCGAAATATCCGCAACATGTACTTATTTTTTAGAACCGAACCAGCCTGAGGGTGAACGTTCAATCCGTCCTCAATTGTATGATAAATTATCCGACGAAATAGTAGATCAAATTGTAAACAGGTGGGGCTCCTCCACAATAAGCGAAACCGATTAATGAAATTTAGTGTATTAGAACGTGAAATATCCGCAAAAAAAATTAAATTCGTTTATTTATTAAGCAGTACAGAATCTTATTTTTTAGACCAAGCGATTTCTCTGATTTCAGATTACCTTTCAAAAGGAGAGGAAGAATCGTCCGTTGAAAAGGATACTTTTGATTCTAAACAGGCTTCCGCTCAAGAAGTGGTTAATCTTGCCTCAACGTATCCGTTTTTATGCCCAAAACGGCTTATCATAGTTAAAAATTTTGATCAAACTCCTAAATCGCAATACCCTGTTTATCAAGAATATTTTAACAATCCTGTAGATTTTTCGGTTGTTGTTTTTACTGCCAATAAAATGGATTCTCGTTTAAAGATAACGAAAACGGCTAAAAGTTTGGGTTATCTTTATCCGTTCAATAAACTTAATGAGTACGAAATGCCTTCCTTGATAAAACGGGTATTTAAATCAAAATATAAGAAAACCATTGATGATGAAGCCGCCGTATTATTGACGGAGCTCATTGGCATTAACATTGACGGATTGATTAATGAACTTGAGAAATTAGATTTGTACATTGATAATAAAAAAAATGTAACCTCCAATGATGTAGCTAATATGGTTGGATATACAGCTGTTATAGACAGTTTTAAAATGATAAAGGCGCTTTCTGTAAAAGACGCTAAAAACGCTATGTCAATGCTGCTTCATCTTCTTAATCTTCATCAGGAACCGCCTGAACGGCTGTTAGGAGCTTTAAAATGGCAGTTCCGTAGATTATACTCCGCTAAAACCGCATTGGAAAACGGATGCTCTGTTAACCAGATTTTTTCTAAATATAATGTGTACCCGCGACA
This sequence comes from bacterium, assembly GCA_021161885.1. Lineage (GTDB taxonomy): Bacteria > Auribacterota > Auribacteria > Auribacterales > Auribacteraceae > JAGGZS01. Next base: position 498 of record JAGGZS010000218.1, on the reverse strand, counting down.
GCAGAATGAATTTAAAAGACAACTGAATATTTTTACCTCAAAACAACTATCGGAAATTTATAATTATCTCTATATTACCGATAGAAAAATTAAAAGCACAGGTCTTAGCCCGGATATGCTGCTTGAACGATTTTTCTGCAGAATACTTCTATCTGAATAAATTCAGCCGCCTTTATAAAATTAAAGATTAATTTTCTATTTGGATTCAGAAAGAAAGGCGCTTGCCTTTTTTTCCAACTTAGATTTTTTCCTGCTGACAGTATTACGGTGTAATACATATTTTTTGCCGGCTTTATCGAGTTTGGAATGCGCTATTGGAAGAAGTGTCTTTACAGCGTCTATATCTTTTTGTTCTATAGCGGTTAAAACTTTTTTAACATATGTTTTTACGCTGCTTTTAACATTTTTGTTTATTAATCGTTTTTTTTCATCGGTTTTTAATCTTTTAAAAGCTGATTTTCTTGACGGCATCAGTAAAGTCTCCACATAACTTATATG
>JAGGZS010000088.1 GCA_021161885.1 bacterium | reverse complement strand
GAATATCATTAAAAATTCTAATTAGCTTAATTAATTAAATTATGGAGCGCAATATGAAAATAGAAATTTTAGGTACAGGATGTCCAAAATGCAAAAAGCTATACGAAAACGTAAACAAAACACTGGACAAATCAGGGATTACCGCCGAAATAATTAAAATTGACGATATTATAAAAATAACCGAGTATGGCGTTATGACTACTCCCGCTCTTGTTATCGACGGAGTCGTAAAATCAGCAGGCAAAGTTTTGTCGCCGGAACAAATACGGGATTTATTAAACTAACAAAATTCTCTTCATGATAAAGGAGTTATCCGCCATGCTGAAAAAAATTCTCTTTTTCGGATACATTTTACTGTTCACTATAGTTTATAACACCTATGCCCAAGAACAAGCCAACCAAGTAATCGCTTATTACTTTTTGACGAATTACAGATGCGCTTCATGCCACAAAATTGAAGATTTTACAAGAGAAGCGCTCAAAGAAAATTTCAGCGATGCGCTTAACTCAGGCAAATTAAGTTATCAGCCTACAAACATCGATAAAAAAGAAAATAAACATTTTATTAAAGATTACCAGCTGTTCACTAAAACAGTGGTTTTATCACTGATAAAAAACGGCAAAGAAATCGACCGCAAAAATTTAGACAAAGTATGGGATTATTTAGGAAATAAACAAAAGTTCAAAGATTACATTAAAAAAGAAACAGCTTCTTTTCTTGAACAATTACAATCATCTTCTTGAGGAGATAAAATTATGCTGGCTCTTGTATCCGCAGTTTGGCTCGGTATCCTAACATCAATAAGTCCCTGCCCTTTAGCGACAAATATAGCGGCTATTACATTTTTATCCAAAAAAATAGTTCATCCGAAAGCTGTTTTTATTTCAGGCATTGCCTACACAATAGGACGAGTTATCACCTATACAGTCATAGGCGCACTTATTATTACATCGCTGATAAAAATTCCGCCAATAGCCATGTTTCTCCAGCAGTATATGGGCAAAATATTAGGTCCTATGCTTATAATAACCGGCTTAATTTTAATGAATGTTATCAAAATTAATTTGTCCGGCTTCACCCTTTCCCATGAAAAACAACATTCCATCGCAGAATCAGGCGTACTCGGATCAGGGCTGTTAGGGACAATATTCGCGCTTTCATTTTGCCCTATTTCCGCCGCCCTATTTTTCGGCAGTCTGATACCTCTTGCAGTCAACAGCAAATTCGGGCTTATTTTTCCCTTCTTTTACGGGTTCGGCACAGGGTTACCCGTCTTAGCTTTTGCCATGGCAATCTCTTTGGGAGCTACATCAATCTCACACTGGTTTAATAAAATAAAAAAATTTGAGACATATACAAGAAAAATAACAGGCATCATCTTTATTCTTATAGGCGCCTATTTTATATGGATATATTTAATTAATTCATTGATTAACCAAGAAGGATAATAAAAAATCATGCAAAAAAACGTAATCACGAAAAAGCGTAAATTAAGTTTATTTGAAAAATATTTAACTTTATGGGTATTTTTATGTATCGGGCTTGGAATTTCACTTGGAAAAATTGTTCCTCACTTAGCCGGATTTCTTGACGAATTAGCTATCAGCGTTAATGGAGCTCCGGTAGTATCTATCCCTATAGCAATTTGTTTGTTTTTTATGATGTATCCGATTATGGTTAAAATAGATTTTACAGAAGTTATTAAAGCCGGAAAATCGCCAAAACCTGTCGCATTAACCCTCTTTGTAAATTGGGCGATTAAACCGTTTACTATGTACGCCATAGCATTTTTGTTTCTTGGAATTTTGTTTAAAGGATTGATTGGGGCAAACGCAACCGATCTGGTTAAACTTCCCCCGGGAGCAAACTGGGCACTGGGGTCTATTCACGGAGCGGGTGCTGTAGTAATGCACGAAGGAATAAAAATGCTCCAAGTCCCGTTATGGCGCAGTTACTTTGCCGGATGTATCCTGCTGGGCATAGCCCCGTGTACAGCTATGGTCCTTGTATGGGGGTTCCTCGCGAAAGGCAACGACGGGCATACACTTATTATGGTAGCAATAAACTCTCTGACGATGCTTCTCCTTTACGGATTGCTCGGCGGGTTCCTGCTGGGTATCGGAAAAATGCCGGTTCCATGGGAAGCATTACTGCTGTCTATATCCATTTATGTAGCGTTACCGCTTGCAGCAGGATATTTTTCAAGAAAATGGCTTATTTCCAATAAAGGTTTAAACTGGTTCAACGAAAAATTTCTCCATATCCTTACACCGGTGTCTATTACATCCCTACTCTTTACACTTGTATTACTATTCTCATTTAAAGGCGATATTATATTGAAACAACCGTTGACTATCTTGTGGATATCAATACCGCTTTTTATACAAACATGCTTTATATTTGCTATAACTTACTGGTCGGCTAAAAAATTACGAATGAGATATGAAGACGCAGCGCCCTCAGCCATGATTGGAGCAAGCAACCATTTTGAGGTAGCTATTGCCACAGCTACTATGCTGTTCGGTCTTTCTTCAGGAGCGGCTCTTGCCACTGTTGTAGGCGTACTTATTGAGGTTCCAGTTATGCTTATGCTCGTAAAAATTTGTCTTAGAACTCAAAAATTATTTGTAAAAAAATAGACACGCTTTTGCGTACACACAGCATCCTTTATATTGGGAGTGTTGCGAAATAAAATCATATAAAAAAG
>JAGGZS010000283.1 GCA_021161885.1 bacterium | reverse complement strand
CTTTTTTATATGATTTTATTTCGCAACACTCCCATATTTAATAAATAATCCGGAAAGTTATTTTTCTTTCTTAACTTCCAACGGGATAACAGAGGCTTACATAGACACCCAAGAGATGCTTGCGCCTGACGGAACTATTGATTACGGCAGATTGACATATGTCGGCAGGTTAATTCAGGCGGCACATAACAGTAATATAGAGATAAAAATACTTATAACCGCTGACGATCAGTGGGCAACAAGCCGCGCATCTACAAGAGAAGGCGAGGAATTTGTAGAAAACCTTGCAGAAAATATTCGTTTGCTTCAGCAACGATTGTTTCAATATAATGTTTATGTTGACGGTTTTGCCCTTCAGATTAATCCGCATATGATAAGCCCGGGTAATTATGATATGGAAAATTACCAAAGAATAAGGCAGGCAATTGCCGATGCAGTAGCTGGCGAGTATGATAATCTGCTTGATGAAATAAGAGATTTGATAGATGAAGAACGCTCAGGCGGGCGATACGATAGTGCCGACAGAATGCAGGCTCTGTTAGACGGTATGCTCACGCCTGAGGGAACTTTAAGATACGATTTTGATGTTTTTGAAACAGAACTTACAGCCGCTCTTGTTCAAACTGACCTATTCGACAGATACGGTCAAGACGCCCAAGATAAAAGAGCATCTCGGTATCCGGGAACGATTATACTTATTGCGTCTTCGCCGGAAATATCTGTTTTAGGCAGTGAGGATGTTAGTTTAAGGGGGTTTTCTCATGGGGTCGGTTTTGACTGGAGTTTTGAGGCGGCTCAAAACAGACAGGAACAGCTCCCTGCTTTATTGGAAAATATTTTATCTTACTCTGGTTCTGAACATTCTCAAATAGGCACAATCTTTATAGATTCCGACTCGGTTTTATCGCTTCAGCAAAACTTGAACGCTCTTGGTGAAGTGCCTATTTACGCTCTCGACCTGTTGCAGAATCAGGAAAATATCGAATCCATTTATAACAGCCATGTATTAAGTTATGTGCAAGGGTTAAAAGGTCAGCTTGAAAATTTAAGGGATATCCTTGAAGCCGAACAGGGATTCAGGACTTCTTTCTCAGGAGTGCTTGACGTATTATCAAACGGACTGGTGCTGGAGACTCCTAATTTTATGCTGCCGCCCGAAGCACAGCTCGATTCATTATTGCAACGGCTTGAAAAACTTGAAGGACAGCTTACTCTTGGAGTCAGCTTGGCAGAAGCGCAAGGCGTTAATCAGGAAATTGATGAACTATATTCCGATATAAGCACTCATGTAAGGCGTCTTAGGATTGCGTTGAATTTGCTTGCCGGTGCTGACGGAGTACAGATACCGGGCATGACAGTTCTTAACTCAACGGGAGATTTCACAGGTTTGCTCAGCGGAACAAGTTCGGTTACCCTTGATTTCGGTCAATTATTATCGCAAACCAGTCCTATAGAGTTATCCGTATCGTACAGGACATCTGACGGCAGACAGGAACAAAGAGATTTGTTAAGGGAATTCAATGATTTACGAGATCAAATAGTAAATTTAAAAACCAAGGCTTTAGCTTTTGCGGAGTTTTCACAAGAGGTTAACGCGTTTGATGTGCAGCTGCAGGCGGATTATACCGACGTTGCTATACTCAGAAGAGGCATAGATATAGCCGGTTTGCCCTCAGCACAGACAGAACCTGTTACGTTTACTGTTGACGGGGAAACTGTTACTGTCGCCGGAAATATGTTGGTTGTTCTTAGACAGCTTACTCAAATACAACAGCAGTTAAATGAAGATTTGCAGTCTGCAAATCGTGAGCGGACAGCGCTTGAAAACGCAGCAGGCAACTTGAGAACTATTGTTAATGAAGCAGGGGAACCGGATATAAACAATAATTTTATAACGCACGATATTGAACTTCCTTCATCTGCTGCGTCAATTGATTATGCTCTTGAAAATCAGCAACGCTCTGAACTTGAATACCAGTATGCTTATCAGGCAAGACTCATAGCGCAGCAGGAATACAAACGTTCCTTGATAGGTTTGGAAGACGCGTATAATAATATTAGGATAGCTGCTGAAAATATAGCGGTAAATCAGGCGGCTGTTGATGACAGCCGTGAAAATGCGCAACAGGCTTTTCTTGACCTGCTTACAGCATTAACCGGCACGGCGGTTACCCGTAACCAGCTTTATACCACTGAATTGGGCAAAATAGGTGTACGAATTCGCTTAGATAGGGGTGAAGAAGGATTAAGCAACGCTTATTTTAATTTTGATACGATTGTACATCGTCTTATAAGATTATCCGCAACCCAAAATACTGAATCTGTGTTTAATGAATACTTTGCCGGTCTTGAACCGGGTACGCTTATACCCGGGTGGGAACTGGACGCGATAGCCGGACCCGGTGTTCCGTTCTTAGGAACTAATCAGAGCAGTTCGGCAAACATAGCCGCTCAGCTTGCAGGCGATCTGCTGCAGGCTCCGGCGTCCATATCTTTGTACGGCGGACTGATAAATTTATCTTTAAATTATACAAGCCCGAATTTTGTGAACATATCTTTGAATTTAAGTTCGGCGGGCAACAGTGTTATCGGCAGGGCGGAAACTAATTTATTAGTCCGTCAATCACAGTTTATTTTAACGGAAATAGCTGCTGCAGACAGACAGGCGGATGTGCAGGCGGCGCTTGATCATTTTGAGTCATCGATAGTTGCCTATAACGATAACCTGCGGATGCTCAGGTGGCATGAAACCAGTCTTGACAGGGCAAACACTCAACTTGAAAACGTAACAGCCAATTTAGAAGAAGCTCGTCAGTTTATTGTTCAGAACGAACGTGAACTTGAGCTTGCTCAGAATAATCTTGAACAGCGTCGCAATAATTTAACCGCATCACGCCAAACGGTTGAGGAAATTCAGCAGTCAGCATCGGATCAGGTAACTATGGAAGAAGCGCAAGGCCAGATGGCTTATCAGCCTCCTATCATTGTCATAGACGATGATGTCTTTGACGATACATCCGTTACTACACCCGATCCTGATATGGGACATGAGTTTGAACGGTATGATTTTATTAATACTATTCTTGCAAGATTACTTTACGCGTTTATAGGAATTATTATACTTATTTTCGGCGCCGAAGCCGTTAAAGATGAACTTCGCAAACGAGATTTAAAACAAGTTGAGAAACAAAACAAACCTAAAATACAAAATGAACCGTCCAAAAAAACTAAACCTATCGAGCCGGATAATCCGCAGGTATCTTCTGCTCCTTTAAGTGCTGCTGCTGAAACATCTGGAAACATAATTGATACGGCGGAGCAGGCGGATGATTTAACTATAGACGATATTAACAAGGTTTTTGAGGAATTTACTCCTGCTAACACTAAAGCTCTTTTAGATTATTTAGTTTATTTTGAAACTCATAAATATATGGTGCCTTCGGAAAATGCACTTAACAAAAACCGTATTCTCAGGGATATTCAGCAGAGTTTTATTTCGCCTCGAGACGTATATGGAAAATTAGCGGCAGTTTTCAATGGATCGGATTTAACAACTATTAATATTATTCAGGTTCAGGATGTTTTAGAAAGAATAAGGTTTGTCAGGGATATGAACGCTAAAGACGACATTATACTTCTTGATCTTGATACATTTGGGTTATCCGCGGTAGAGAATGCGTCAAATGAGCTTAATCGAAAAATGTTAATTCAATATATGAATGCGTTATCTGATGAATACGACCGGAACGGGCGGACTGCTAAATTCGCTGTGTTTTCCACGAAATTAAACTCTTGGGAAGCTGTTCCTGTTTTGGGGTCAGGACTTGCTGAGCGGTTCGAACAGGTTTACGGACGGGAAATGATTTTTATGTTCGGCGCACATGAGCAGGTTCCTTATCTTGGTTTTTTGCTGACAATATTAAATAATTTTGATCTCAATAGGGCTAACCTGAAAATATTTTCTAATAGGGATGATATTATGGACACCGCACAGCAGATAGGCTCTATTTTGGCGGATAGAAAAAGTAATGTTTTTGACGCATTGCGGATATTCGCTAACCTTCACCCCAAAAACTGCGCTGAATTTAATATTAAGGGTACGGATTTATCTACGATACAAATGATTAATTCCTTGGGCAGGGGTTATTTGTCTCTTACCGGAATGGAAATATCTATGGATAATGAAAAAATTGCTCCTAACAAGCTGGAGAATATCAGGGCACGATACTTAATAGATAATGCCGCTTAAAAAATAGTGCCTTTGTTGAGGTCAAATAAAAAAAAGGTAAAGCTAATGTTATTAGAGAGCTTTACCTTTTTTATATATAAAATAAAAGTTATTTCCCTATATTTTTAAGTTTATTAGTTACTTCCTTTGCTGTTTTTTCTGCCTGCGCTTTGAGTTCTTGTGTTGATTTATCAAGAAGTTTTTTTGCGCTTTTAGATTCTTTATCTACATTTTTAAGGATATGTTGAACAATGGTTATAGCTTCTTGGTATTCTTTGGACTTATAAAAAGCGTTTGCCTGGTCCTCGAGATATTTTACTTATTCTTCCGCTGTAGTAAATTCTTTTGATTTCTTGATAGCGTCTTTACCTGATTCTTCCTTTTTTACGCCGCATCCGTTGATTAGAACGGCAGATACCGCGCAAACACATAATAGGGAAAACAATTTTTTCATAGTGCAGCTCCTTGTAAATAGGTTTTGTTACTCGGTTTTTTTAAGTTTAGTGCCAAAGATATTTTTAAGTTTGTTTATATCTTCTTTGGTAACGCCTTCGGATAATTTTTTCTTAGCTTTTTCTTCCAGTTTTTTTATATTTTCTCGGCTTGCCGTTTTTATCGCTTCATTATACTCTTTCATATTAATATTAGCTATGCTTGCTATCGCTGTTTTGCTTAATACGCTGTAAGTTAATTTCGCGAAAAATAAAGGCAAATCCTGAACATTGGTGAAAGAATCTTTATAATTAATTTTGTATTCTTTAACAACCGGTTCGGCTCCTTTTGAATAATCTTTATAAATAACTTGTCCGACATGGACTGATAAAGAATCTATTTGGATTTCGGTTTTTTTCTTTTTTCTCGGTTCTTTTTTTGGTTTGCCCGGTTCTTGTGGTTCGACAGGTTTTTCTTCTTTGGGTTGACCTATTTTTTTAACGGAATTTATATTGAGCTGTCCGTTTTTATTTTTAACGATTATGAATTTATCCATATCAAGCCTGACTTCTTCTAAATGAATTTTTCCTTTCAGTATGGATGTTAAGTCATAATTGACCATTGCTTCGGGAATAATAAGCATATCTTTCTCTTCAAAATCAGGAGGATTAGACAGCTGTAGTCCGTTAATAGCCAGCAACGTATCTTTAAAGTTAATATCAAGTTTTTCTATCTTAAGCGGTAACCCTATTCCATGAGTAACCCCTTGTTCTACAGCAATTTTGACAATAAAATTTCTTGCTAAAAATATAAATACGGATAGAAGCAGTATTACGGTTATTAAGAATAAAAATAATTTTTTCACTAAATAATCTCCTTTAAAAAATTAATATGTTCAGGTTTATAGTTACGGTTTATAATATTTTTCAGCTTCGGGCAAAAAGGCTTTCATCTGTTCAATTCTGGTTTTAGAGTTAGGGTGAGTCGATATAAATTCAGGTATACTGTTATTGGAGTTTTCCTGCATTCTTTGCCATAAATAAATTGCGTTTACCGGATCGTATCCTGCTTTAGCCATGATAATCATACCTAATTTATCGGCTTCGGATTCATGAAGCCTGCTGTAAGGCAGTATAGCTCCTAATTGAGTGCCTAATCCATAGGCTATAAGGATTAATTGTTGTGTTTGATTGGTACTTTCACCTTGTGAAAGGATATTTGCTAAGATACTTGCCCCCATATTTCTAATCATCAAGTGGCTTATTCGTTCATTGCCGTGTTTTGCGATTGCGTGCCCGATTTCATGCCCTACAACTGCGGCGAGCCCGTTTTCATCTTTAGTGATAGGTAAAATTCCGGTATATACGACAATTTTACCGCCGGGCATACAAAAGGCGTTTGCCGTATTTTTGTCTTCGATAAGATTAAATTCCCAATCTAAATAATTTATTTCATCGGATTTGTTAAGTTCAACCAGCAATTCTTCAGTTGCTTTACTTAACCTATTGCCTACTTTATTAAGAGTTTGTTTTGCCTGTTTGTCCTTTGATAACGCGGAGTTAGAAATCAGCTCGTTATATGTTTGCAGGCTTGAAGCTGTAATTTCTTGCTCAGACATTATATTAAGTTGGTGCCGGTTTGTAATTGGAACTGTGGCGCATCCATTGATAAAAAAAATAATCAACAGCAGTAAAATTAATGGAAAAAAAATATTGTTTTTTTTATTCATAAATTGAGTCTCTTTAATAAAACATTTTTTTTATTATATAAAAAAAAATTAATATTAGCAAATATTCTTTTGTTTAGGTATAAAGAAATTGAATTTTTGTTTTTGTTCAAAATACAAATTTGGAAGTGCTGAAAAAGTCATAAAAAAATCTCATTGCGAAGCCCACAAAGGGGCTGTGGCAATATTAGCTCTTCAGCCTTTATCGCATTCAGGATATTTTTTAATCATTACAAAATATATGAGATACTAAATAGAACTGCCTACCGTAAGGCGAGCACGCATACGTTTTTGATGATTAATCGGTTTAGGGGCCGGCATAGATATAGTATATACTGACTCTGCCGGTTGAGTTGCCATCTCGGCAATTCCAATTGGTATACTAACAGATGGAATCGATTCGTTTACAAGAGCAATTAGTTCAAGTATTTCCTCTTCAGAAAACCTATCGTAATCCAATATTAAAAGAAGGAATGACGGATCAGTGCTAAATGCCCGTTTAACAGCGTGGAAAATTGCTTCAGGATGTTCCTTTATTAAAATAGCCAAGATATTGTCAGCCACCTTTACATTCTCTACAACGTTTGCCTCTATAGGCAATCCTATATCGGAAAAAATACGGTGATATAAACCGAGATTATTTTGTATAAGAAGATATTTCCTAAATTGCGCGAAAAATTTGGTTACAGCTTGATCGCGCGCGTGTTCGGCTTTATCCTTCCAGTCGTCTAACAGAGCATATATTTCGTCGTCAAGACGACTTCCTGTTTTGCCTTTACCGCATATAAAGCGTTCTATTTCTTCGGATTGCTCATGCAATTGTTTTCTTCTCTGTATAGAGACATCTTTTCCTGATGTGTATTCATGTATTTCATGGGCAAACAACGCAATGAGTTTATCAAGATATTCAACGTTACCAGTTGAGTTATACCGATTCCACAGACGAGTTACCAGCTTCTGCGATAAATAAACCGTATCTTTTAATACAAATCCCATAATCGGTATATCCCCGTCAGCTCCGATAAAAATACCCGGTTTACCATCATAAGAGCTCATAGTCCTAAATGATAACAACTTTTCACTGCCCTGCAAAAAATACTTAGCTTCCTGAATGTACATCCCCATACGATAACTATGTTTTTTTGCTTCTTCCATTTTTTCATCTAAACGAGCAACGGCGTCATGAATCATTTTTTTATTCAGCGGTTTAATCTCGCTTTGAGACAAGGCAGAGTAAAAACTCGCTGCATCAGTTTCATAATCAACAACTCTTTCTGTACTCATTACTTTTGTAGTTATAGCTTCATCCACTCTTGTATTTTTATTTTTGGCAAAATCCAAAAAATGAGATAACGATATATCTTCAGGGTTAAGTGTGCCAAGGTTCATCTTTTCAAGATAAAGAAAATATAAATCCTGAATTTTCCCTGCTTCAGGAAATTTTTCTCTGTTAAACGTCCTTTTCACAACATTCGGCCATTTTTTATATAATTTCAAAGTTTGGATTTTAAACGCCTTGGCTATAATTTCAGGATTATCCGCGAAAACCATTAACTGAAAATGCATAAAAAGCCTAATATTTTCGGATACAGCAAACTTATTTTTTGAATCGGGAATATCTTTTTTATCAAAAATATCTTTTGATTTAGCTCCTAAAACCGTATCATACATAGATGCCGCTTCAGTTCGCATAAAACGAAACCGGGTATCATTTTCCTGCATCAAAGAGGTTTTTTCACCTGTTTCTGAAACAGAATAAACAAAGTTGATTTCCTTAGGGTCAACAATATACGCCCTGCTTTGGACCGAGCGTTTATGGGCGTTTATATATCCGTTAACTCCTACATCTGTTTTAACAATATTCCTTGCCGCTCCAACACGCTGAATTTGGGAATATTTATCTTGCCGCCCCAATATTCCCAATGCTTTATTATGACCGACCGCCAAAAAATTTGCGCCGGTAAAAAACGACAAAAACCTGTCAACTATCTGTTGTTTTTCTGCAAAAGGAGCCTGAATCATTTCCGGTGCGCCTGTTAGAATAGATTTATAATTCATTTCAAAATAATCAGAATTAAATCCATTGGCACTTATAGCTCTCTGAAAAATATATTCGATACCCGCAAAAACAGTCCAGTCGGGATGGGCTTTTAATACTTCTTCTAACTCATTATTAAAATCTTGCGTTGCCGCGCCGTGAACAAACACATGTCCGCCTACTTGAACGACTATGGGCAAATTCCATAAAAAATCTATATATTTCATTGCCTCAGGATTTTCTGAACGAAGAACGCCCATTGAAAACAAATCATTTTCCTGAAAAGCTTTTCTTAGCTCTTCAGCTTGTCTTGGCTCAAAACCAATCGTTAAGAGAAAATCGTTCAGATTATTTATGGAATTAGTGAACCAGTTTCCCGATAAAAACATAGTTTCATGATTACCTAATGTCATAACAACTTTTGCATTCTTTTTCGCCGCCTGCTTTTTAAGTTTCATAATAAAATCAAGCATTTTTTTCTGAGCTAGTCCGCTGCCCCTGTCAATCATATCACCGTTTAGTACAACAACGGTATCTGGAGCAGCTATAAAATTATCGTTTCCGTCTATCACACCGGCCTCTTTTAGAGTTAAACGCATACCCGCAAGATCACTGTGCACATCACTCATAGCCACAATTTTACTTGGGTTATCAATATGTACTGCATAAGTTGCCTGTTTATCATTACCCCCTCTTGCTTCAAAAGCATCATATTCTTTACTGTAATTTTCTACAAGTTCATATAGAGGAGCATTTTGCCACAACAAGTTTCCTTGTGTGTCTAAGATGGGAATATCCTTCGACGGGTATTGAGAAAAAACCCTTAATGCATCGGCTAAATGAAATTGATTAACCAAAACAGCTGTAATTTTATCCGCTGGAATTGCCGTGTTAATAAGCACACTGTCTTCAGAGACATAGCGCATCGCTCCCGTTTTTAAAAGGCTGTCAGTATAATCTCTATCATACAGATAGGTTACACTGGGAATATAAGAACGCACAAAGCCCTCATCGCGCACACCATCCATGAGCGCCCCGTAAGACGAAGAAGAGTCGCCAAGAAGAGACTTGCGATAAGCGTTTTCACCATCTGATGTAAAAAAAGAGGCGTCTATATCATAATGATGATAGTTGCGGTTCTGATCTGTTAATCGAGCAGCCGCTGCCCTCGTTACCTCGGCAAAATATTTTTTGTTCCGAGCTTCAAGTTTACCAGCCTGTTCAATTAATCGGTTTTGGAGCATATTTGAAGGTTCAGACCCGTAAGTCAAAGTATCGTCAAACATATTAGATTTAATTTCACGCCAGAACCTGTCAACATATGTTCGCCCGTCATCATCGGTTATCGGTAAAGATATTTTCTGCCCCCTGATAACCGTGTATGATTTAAAATATTCAGACGCCAAATTTTTATCCTCATCAGAAAGATATTCTTTATATTCCCCAAAAATCCTTATGGCTTGTTCGATATCTCCGCTGTAAAGTTTTGAGTTGGCAAGAAGCAGTAAACTTTTTTTCATATTTCCGGCTTTTCGTTCCTTATCAGCGGCAAACTGAAAAAAATCAGACAAACTCCTCAATCTTTTTATCAACCTAATTTTTAACTGAGTATTATACGGATCGGACATCACTGTTTTTTTCAGTTTATCAATTTGCTCTAAAGTCCGTTTTATTCCACTTGTACGGTTTAATTGTGCCGCTGTTACAAAAGCTTTGCCCTGATTTTTTAAAACAACCTCTTGTTTTTTATCAACCTTGTTAAAATTAAAAACAAAATTACCTATTTTCTCCTGCATAGATAATGATTCGGTATCAAGATTATCAGATAGAAGATCAGTTAAACTGTCCTCCATACGTTTCTGTTCAGAAAAAGCAACCTGCATATACATTCCATCACCTGATGCCCCTACAACCTGAATGCCAAGCGATATATTTTTATTTTTCAAAACAGCTCCTTCAAACTTAATTAATCTCACAATAGCTGTTTTGAAATTTTTTATCCGGCTATCCGTGATATTATGCCCCCTGTGTTTCTCAATCTCTATAAACTTTCTCATCCATTTATTGCCAAAACTTTTAATGGTCTCATGAACCTGCTGCCTAAACTCTATTGTTGACCCTTGAGAAATATCCCTAAGCTGCTCGAACAACTCGCTTGAATTGGCAATACATAATAACTTGGCAATCAATACCGTTTCTTTCATAAACTGATTTGTAAGCGCCGGGTCAGCAAGAACATTAGCAAGTTTTACCCTGGGGGCTAATCTATTTGCGGTTTGTAACGGAAAAATACTGTCAAGAGCTGCTGTCTGAAGCAACATTATTTCCTGATAATAATTTTTATTGAAACTTGATGAAAAAGAAGGTGTTATTACAACATAATTATATCCGCTTTTATCTAATGAATCCTCAATTCCTCGCGCATGAAAACCACCCGCTACAAGTACGGCAATATTTGAATTTTTATGTTCCATTGCCTTAACAGTGTTAACAAACATACTTTCATCACGATTAATAGACAAACCATAAAACTCTCCGGCTTCTTTAACTAAAGAAGACAGCTTGGAGAAAAAAGAAAAAATATCCACATAACCCTTATCCTTGCCTGACTTATTTTCAACATTGCTTAATGTTGAAAAAAGATGCGTTATTTGGTCTTGTGAAAATTTTTCGAAAAATTCCCGCGTCAGCTCTAAAGATAATAATTTTTTTACAGTTATCCATGTTTGAACCGCCTTAGCATATTCTCTTTCAGATTCCGTAAAAAATTTTTCCATTAAACTCAAATAGATTTTTCGGCAATCTTCAATTAACCGCTCTTTATCTATATTATCAAAGACGCTCAACAGCCTTAAACATTCTTCAAGTTCACTGTATTGCTCAGTTAGGCATCCGGTTTCTCCGGCGGTTCTTACAAGGTTTTGCAGAAACTTGGTCTCATTTATCTGCCCTGTCTGAAAAAGCATATATTGTTTTACTAAAGATTTTATCTTGCCCTGATTATTTCCTTTGCAAACTTTATCAAACAGACTTTTTTCCAGCTTAATTATCCTGTCTTGAGATACAGCGTTCTTTTTATTGAGCGCATCAGACAAAACAATAAAAGATTCCGGCACATCCCGCCGAGATAATTTTGTCCAGTATTTCTGCGTGCCAAGAATAAAATTTTCAAAGGAAAAATCACCTATCAGAGATACCCCGTATTTTAATATATCTGTGGACGAGTCGGAAAATTTACTTTCTTTCACATCGCTGATAATATCATCTATATAACTAATTTGATCCGAATAATCCAAAAATCCGGATAATACTTTTGAATAATAACCGTAACTTGAATTATATAATTCAACATCATCAACCCCTATTAAAGAACGGGCATAATCATTTGTTATGCAAAAAAACTCAGCACCTGAGATTTTACCTTTTTTTATAAAATAATCGGATACATCATTTCTTATGCCGCCGTCTGGAATAGAGCTTAACAAACTTGTATCTACTTCTCCGACAGCACCCTCAATACAAATAGGCAGGGAAGGCGCCTTTAATGAATCGGATAAATAATATAATATATCATTAATCTTATGCTGCACTTCATACTGGCAGTGGTAATCTTTTATATAAACTACCCATGGAGTTTGTGAACCTAAAAAATGGACTTTATTTATACTGCCTAATTTATCCGGCAGATTAGTTATTATATCTTTTATATCAGGTTCTTTATTTGAAACAGTATTGCCTTGGGCACTGTCGGCAACCCCGCATAAAAAAGATACAACGACGTTTATTATTATAACAAATAAGACTAATTTATTTTTTATTGCCATATAAAAAATACCCATATTAAAAGTTCCTATTAAATCTTGCGTTTTTTCTATTTATATTATAACATAACCGAAGTTTTTTTTCGATAATTGAACTTTAAAATTTGAACTATTAATTTAAGTAATTTGTCAAAGACTATGTTATCGTTAAATAATTATTATCGGTTTTTAAAAAAGTTTAATTTATTTTTTACTTTATATAATCCATATCTCGTATTATAATCCCGAATATTCGTTGCTTATTGACAAAATTTTTTGCTTTTTTGACTAATTAAAAATGTTTTCAGCGAACAGCAAGCAACGCGTTACATAAAAAATAAATTTTTTTAGACTCAATTTATATTCAAATAAAAACAAAAAGGAGATTCCATGACAAAGAAAATGATTCCAGTTGACGCTAACGCGGCTGTAGGAAAAGTAGCGCACGCTACTAATGAAGTAATCGCTATTTACCCGATTACCCCATCATCGCCTATGGGTGAAATATCAGATATTTTATCTGCGCAAGGAGTAAAAAATATATGGGGCACACTCCCTGTAGTAGCCGAGCTACAGTCGGAAGGAGGAGCGTCAGGCGCGGTTCACGGAGCTTTATCAGCAGGTGCTCTTACAACAACTTTTACCGCTTCGCAAGGATTGCTTCTTATGATACCTAATATGTTTAAAATAGCGGGAGAATTAACTTCTACGGTTTTTCACGTTTCCGCCAGATCTATAGCCTGCCAGGCTTTATCAATCTTCTGCGATCACTCCGATGTCATGGCGGTACGATCAACAGGGTTTGCTCTTTTGAGCTCAAACAGTGTACAGGAAGCGGCTGATTTCGCTTTAATATCTCAAGCCGCTACTTTACGGGCGCGTATACCTTTTCTTCATTTTTTTGACGGATTCCGCACATCCCATGAAATCCAAAAAATAGAGGAAATTTCCACAGATACTATGAGAACTATGCTCGATGATGATGAATTGATTAAAAATATACGACTAAGAGCTCTTTCCCCTGACCATCCCGCCCTAAAAGGAACATCGCAAAATCCGGATGTCTTTTTTCAAGGACGGGAAACGGTTAATAAATTTTATAACAAAGTGCCTGCTATCCTTAAAAAAGAAATGGACAAATTTTATAAATTAACCGGCAGAAAATATTCCCTTTGTGAATACGCCGGCGATCCAGATGCGGAACGCATAGTAATAATGATGGGATCAGGCGCTGAATGTATGCAGGAAACTGTGGATTACCTTAATAGCCAAGGCGAAAAAACGGGAGTGCTTAAAATTCACCTTTACAGACCGTTCCCTGTCAAAGAATTCGCGGAAGCTATACCTGTATCAGTTAAAAAAATAGCTGTTCTTGACCGAACAAAAGAACCGGGATCAATCGGAGAACCGCTGTATCTGGACGTAAGAACAGCCATAGGCGAGGCGATGTCAGAGCACACATTAAAATTGAATTCTTATCCACTTATAGTCGGCGGACGATACGGACTCGGATCAAAAGAGTTTAATCCGGCAATGGCAAAATCAGTACTGGATAACCTTAAATCCGATAAACCCAAAAACCATTTTACAATAGGCATTAATGACGACGTAACCAATACAAGCCTTGAATATGACCCCTCATTTAATATAGAAAGCGATGAGACATTCAGGGCATTATTTTATGGACTCGGTTCAGACGGAACCGTAAGCGCGAACAAAAACTCAATTAAAATTATCGCCGAAAAAACCGATAATTTCGCTCAAGGCTATTTTGTCTACGATTCAAAAAAAGCCGGGGCAATAACTATTTCTCATCTGCGGTTCGGACCTAACCCTATCCACAGCCCCTATTTGATAAACCTCGCAAATTTTATAGCGTGCCATAATGTAACTTTCCTTGAAAAATACGATATGCTGAAAAACGCTGACCAAGGAGCGACTTTTCTTCTTAACACCGCGGCAGGCAAAAATTCCGTTTGGGACACTTTACCTCAACCTGTGCAACAACAAATAATCGATAAAAAAATATCTTTTTACTGCATTGACGCTTTAAAACTGGCGCATAATATCGGGCTTGGCGGAAGAATTAACGTGATAATGCAAACCGCTTTCTTTGCCATCTCAAATATATTGCCCCAAGACAAAGCAATTGAGGCAATAAAAGAATACATCCAAAAAACATGGGGCAAAAAAGGCAAAAAAATTGTCGATATGAATACGCAAGCGGTTGATAAAACCATTGAGCTTTTAAT
Source organism: bacterium (assembly GCA_021161885.1). Lineage (GTDB taxonomy): Bacteria > Auribacterota > Auribacteria > Auribacterales > Auribacteraceae > JAGGZS01. The sequence continues at coordinate 12,235 of JAGGZS010000283.1, read as the reverse complement.
TAAAGTTGACGTGCCTGAGAACATAACATCTAATATTGCAATGACTCCTCCTGTGCCGGAAAACGCTCCCGAATTCGTTAAAAAAGTAACCGGTAAAATCATTTCTCAATGCGGTGATGAAATACCTGTTTCTTTAATGCCGTGCGACGGGACATTTCCGCTATCTACAACTCAATACGAGAAACGAAATATCGCCGTGGAAATTCCAGAGTGGGATACATCAACATGTATCCAATGCGGTATGTGCTCTTTAGTTTGTCCCCATGCGGCTATAAGAATCAAAGTTTATGAACCTGACCAACTTAACACAGCACCGGAATCATTTAAATCCATTGACGCGAAAACAAAAGATTTCGCCGGTTTAAAATTCACAGTGCAGATTGCGCCGGAAGACTGTACCGGCTGCGGAGCATGTGTAGACAACTGCCCGGCTGTAAAAAAAGATGACCAAGGCGTCAAAACCGATAAAAAAGCTATAAATATGGTGCCTCAACCTCCTTTAAGAGAACAAGAATCCAAAAATTTCGATTTTTTTGTAAATATACCTGATATTAATCCTGAACGGATTAACCCAAGCACTCTCAAAGGAAGCCAGCTTCTTCCTACGATGTTTGAGTTTTCAGGCGCTTGCGCCGGTTGCGGTGAAACACCTTATATAAAACTGGTATCCCAGCTTTTCGGCGACAGGGCTCTTATAGCCAACGCAACCGGTTGTTCCTCAATTTACGGCGGCAATTTACCTACTACTCCCTATTGCACACGACCTGACGGACGTGGTCCGGCATGGTCTAATTCATTATTTGAAGACAACGCCGAATTCGCATTGGGTATGCGTTTAACTGTAGATAAACTCGCCGAATTCGCACGTGAACTCGCTGTTTCCCTTAAAGGAAAGTCTATTGGCGATAGCTTAATAGACGAAATATTATCGGCAAGCCAAAATAATTTAAGCGAAATAGAACAGCAACGTAAAAGAGTTGCTACTCTAAAAGAAAAACTCAAAAATAATGATACCGCAAATGCAAAAAAACTATACGATTTAACCGACTATCTTGTAAAAAAATCTGTCTGGGCTATCGGCGGTGACGGATGGGCTTACGATATCGGTTACGGCGGATTAGACCACGTACTCGCCTCAGGCAAAAATATTAATATTCTTGTGCTCGATACCGAAGTCTATTCAAATACAGGCGGACAAATGTCTAAGGCAACCCCGCTTGCCGCAACAGCAAAATTTGCCGAAGCAGGTAAACCACTTCCTAAAAAAGATATGGCTATGATGGCGATGTCTTACGGAAACGTATTTGTCGCTAAAATAGCTATTGGTGCTAACCCAGCTCAAACAGTTAAAGCCATCTCTGAAGCTGAAGCGTACGAGGGACCTTCATTAATTATAGCTTATTCCCACTGCATTGCCCATGGTATTAATATGACTAAAGGACTAAGGGAACAGAAAAAAGCCGTACAATGCGGGTATTGGCCGTTATTCAGATTTAATCCCGACTTAAAAAAAGACGGAAAATCTCCTTTTAACCTCGACTGCAAAGAACCTTCAATATCGTTTAAAGATTATGCATACGGCGAAATAAGGTATAAAACTTTAACGAGAAGTAAACCTGAAAGAGCCGAGCAACTGATTGAACTTGCTGAAGAGGATGTAAAAAACAGGTTCAAACTGTACCAACAGTTTTCTTCGCTTTGGAGTTAAACAAATCCTAAGATATAAATCGAAAAAAGCTGGCTTATGTTGAAAGCCAGCTTTTTTTATCTAACTTTGCGAATGATAAAAAAGCCGTACGACAAACCTTTTTTACTATAACCGCAAGAACTGTAAACGGCATTATGATCTCAAAATGACAATTTTTTATGACTTTACCAGCAGCCATATTTAGTTATAAAACTACATAGCCGCGTCAAGAAGACGGGCTTTTGCCCCTGATAACCTTTTGGGATAAGGTATAATTTGCGGTATCTCTTCATCATCATAAACGTCATTTCGACTTAATCTCAACATAGCATAAAATAAATTTGCCGGCTGAACATTACGCAGTTTTGAAGCTAAATAATACAGCTCATCCTTGAATGTATTATTCCGGGCAATAACCTGCTGTAAAACCAAAGACGCCTGTCTAAAAAATGTTGTGTTTTCATCTCCGTCTACATAATATTTCTTGAAATAAGATAAAATTACGCGGTCATTAGTGCCCAGTATACCGGACTGGATAATATTATTTAGGAAAAACAATTTTTCATCAAACAGTAAATTAGACGTAAAAACCGCAGTTATAATTTCCGATAAAACATTTTCCTGCGGGTTATCACTAAGAAAATCAACTATATCATCTGATGTTACAGATTCAAAAACATCTTCAGCCACAACAGACAACCCGCCTCGGGAAATTTTTAAAGCATCCGCGTTAATATGTTCTACCCTCTTATCAGAATGCTCGTTTAACACGGATACAAGCTCATGAGGATGTTCATCCACAACTGTTTGAAGAAAATTTTCATATAACGGCATATTTGCCGTCGCGGGCAAATCAGCAAACGGGGCAGTTAAAATAAAACCATTTTTTACCGACGGGCGGGTTTTAAACGGAATTTCATCTCGTTTTCCAAATAAAACTGCCCGCTGCCGGGCTGATAAATTTTCAATAGAAGGTATTTGCCCTGTTTCCAATAAATCATATAAAACTCTAAATTGGCTGTCTGTTAAATTGTTCTGGTCTATATTACGGCGTAACCGTTTAACCAATTGCGCCTTTTTAAACAGATCCCATAACGGATTAACTCGCGGATACCTGCGAAATTCGTCTCTGTCATCTGTTTTATGCACAGGGGTTACAGTTGTCAACTGACGCCTGACCATTTCTCTTATTTCATCCGGCAACCGAGCTTTACGCGCAAGTTCCTTTAAGTCGTCTCCTTTCCACCATTGAGGATACAACTCGATTATAAACGCCGTTATCCACGGAAACTGAACCATTATTCTCTGGGTAAACTCAGGATCAAGCCCCATTAACATCTGTTGAGCTTTGACAAACTGTTGTTGTTGAATAAGCAAAGTTATCTGTCCGCCAATTTGTATAAGATGTCTTGCGGAATTAAAGTTTAAACCGTTACCGAGCATCTGTGTTACCTGATACTGACGCAATGCTTTGGCTTTATCAAGGGCAGCCGGAATAGTTTTATCAAGTTTCAAATTCATACGGTTCAGGGCTCCTTGGGCATCCATTTGCTTTAAAAGCGCGTCATCGGATTTAGCTGTTTCAGATTTCGATGGAGTATCGATTTTTTTTGCGCCGTCAGGCTTATTAACATTTAATTTAGGTTCCTGATTATCAGGTTGAGCACTCGGCTCAGCTTTTTTCAAATTTTTATTTCTCCAATAAAAATTTGAGTTTCCCGCTCCGTTAATTCCATCAATTGAACCGACAGCCAACAGGCTTTGCAACCGTAAAGTAATTTCATTATAAAAATTTTTCCATATGTCAACCCCGTTCCTTTCGAGATCAAATTCATAAAAAAGGTTTCTTGCTTTCTCGAATATCTCTTCTTGAGACGGATACCCGTCGAATTTCTGTATAGCCTCAATCCAGTTGGCAAAAATCATTTCAGCCAAGTTAAATGCAATATACGGGCTTTCCGGATCAAGTTCATAAGCTATGTTCATATTATATAAAGCTGTCTCAATATCTCCTTTTTCATTAGCCACGGTTGCCCTGGTATTAAATGTAACCGCATCAACAACATCTTGGCTTAATCCTTCTATTTGACTGCCTTGAGCCGCTAAAAATTTTTTGTTTGATACAAACTCATGAACCCATTTACCGTCTTTTTTAACTCTAATATAAACCCTTTTAATATCTCCCCCGGATGGTATTAGGTCTAATATTTCCCATTTGCCGGTAGACAATTTAACCAAATTAACCGCATGAAGCTGAAGAATACCTTCATACTCTACCTCAATCATAGCGATTCGAGTATTCAATCCAAATTGGGAAGCAATCATATTAAACAATTTCGAGTATCCCGAACAGTTTGCCTGTTTTTGCTGAAAAACATCGGTAAGTTCGTTTACATCCATAAGAGGAGTGATATTTTCGGTAATTAACCGGGCAATCCATTGAGCCAAAACCTGTTCAAGAACAGCCTTTTCAGTTCCATTGGGATACATTCTTAATTCATCGCAAAATCTACGTTGTATATCGCGTATGTCAACTACCCCTGTTTTGTCCACAGATTCTTTAATATAAGGCATAAGCTGTTTAGGAACAGCAGGCACATTCACCTGCCAGAACCTCCTGTTAAATTGAATGTCAACCCATGAACTTAAAAGGCTGTCCACTTTATTATGTCTATATTTTGCTTTGTTTACAGAGTGCTGAATTATATTTTTCATTACAAAATACTGCAGTTTTCCCACAGCTGCTTTTTCGCCTATTCCCTTATCCTGAGCATAATCCTTTACGGTTAACACGATTTCAGGTAACGGCATAGGACGTATAAGCGAATAAGACGATGAAGCCACAGAATATAAATACGATTTGGATATATTGTTAAATACCGGCAGATTGTTATTGCGCAGAAACGCCTCACCAGATTGCGTAAGCTGAAGTTTTGCGGTTAGAATATCAAGCTCATATGCAAGGGCATTATACATAATATTAACACCCATAGCGTATAAAGTTTCCCTCAGTTCAGGTCGATCGGTTACTGTTTTAGCTTGAGTAAGCAAAATATCGGATAATCCTTTTAAATAAGCTATCTGGCTTGCGTTATGGAGCTGTGCTTTGTCTTCATCGTCAAGGATATGGGAAATTTCATGAGGCAAATAAAACCAAAACTCGCCCCGAGTAGTGTTTTCATTAACATAAACGATATTATCAAGCAGTACCGCTATCCTGCCCTTGACCCGAGGATCGCTCGCAGGCAGAATACGGATATCAACAGCTATCCCATGGCGTCTAAGAAAAGATTTGGATAGATTTACAGAAGACGGTTTATCCGCGAGAGGTTTATCAAAACTTGTATCAGGATGATTGCCAAGCATATTCTTTAAATCAATCATTTTATTCAATACACTTATATAGTCGCGCATCTCAGGCAGCACTGTTTCAGGTATCGATAGTTTAGCAGTCGGCAGCTCTCCTGAAACTACCGGTCGTACAGCTGTCCTGTCTATAGTTAAATCTTTCTCAGCGTTTTGCCGAGCCGACCATGAATCTGACAACAAATCATATAACGAAGTCAGTCCGTTGCGGTATTCCTGCGGCGACTGAAAAAATTTGTTTAACATTTGCTCGGTTTGAGAAGGGGTCAGCAGATATACATTCATAATTTGCGCCGCGATAAAAAATTTATCGTCAACAGTTAATTTGCCGTATTTATTAATTAAACCGGACAATTTTTCTATCGCGTCAAGCGGATGAATTTTTCTATATTCTTTAAGAACCTGCTCATTAGAAGAATAGCTGTCTATTCCAAGAAGCTGTTCGGCGTATTCCGGTTGAAGCCCGAACGATTTCACACGGTCAGGCAATTCAATAAACCCTAATGACCGATATAAATCAATTGCATTAACCGATGTGTCAACCACTACTCTTCCGCCAAACCCGCGCTTAAAACTTTCACGAACCGCCTTGCTTACAAGTTCCTTGCCTACGGATGAATTTTCAGCAGTCTTACAAACGTCCAAAAGAGATATTTGAACAGCGTTAACATTGTCTCCTATATAAAAACTAACCATGCCGAGGATACGTCCTGAAGGAGATACGGCTTTATATAAAAACATATCATCATATTTGAGTTCATTCCACGCGCTTTGTGAATAACCCCTATCTATTCCGGCAGAATACCATATATCTATATCATCTTGCGTAGCTTTTTCAATCCGCGTAAAATCGCCCTTATCGAGTTGGTTATCAACAATCAAGTTATCGAGCACAGCCAATGACAGCTGTTTTAATCCTTTACGATAAACATTTTCTGAACTGTCCCAACTTGTCCACACACCTGTTATTTGAAGCGGGGTTATTCCATAATATTTTATAAGCTCGACAGATATAAACGCCTTATCCTGATACGAAAGTTCATGGAACTTATCTTCTAATGAATTCAGTTTGGCGATGACCGCGTCAGGCGGCAGCCTGTCAAACTCGGGATATATTTTCTGGTAATCTAAAAATGTATAAGAATCAATAAATTTTAAAGCCGACTCCGAATTAAGCACAAGCATATTCTTGTTTTTTGTGGTTTTCTCGAAACCAAACTTTTTATATACATCATCCGTTTCAGGATTGGTCTGCGTAACTAATCTGCCTTCGTATCCCCGCATAAAACTTAAATGCGACGCCCTTTGCAGTAACCTTGCGGTTATGATATTTTCAGGAAGCGTAACGCACGTATCTATTAAATCTATTTGAAAAGCTTTTTGAGATTGAGCTTCGTTGAAAGCCGCCAAAGCAACTATTGTGCCGGTTGGCGAGATAACTTTCATAACTTTAGTTTTTTCAGAAATTACGTTATCCCATTTCTGTTTATCATATTTACGGGTTACAGGTGAAGCAAACCATTCTTTCAAATCGTCCATATTCGCGTTTTCTATCCGTAAGGGAATTACGTTATATTTTACTAACTGCTGGTCAATCATCGCGTTATAAAGTTTATTTGTTACCGCAGCGAATAAAGTTTCAGACTGGTAAACTTCGCCCATATAATCAGCGGATAATCCTAATACCTTACCTGATAACTCGGTAAGAGTATCCTTGCCTGTCCTGTTAATTTTCTTGTACCTATTCATCAGATAAGCAACTGCCTTGATTGTATCGGGTGATGAAAATGTTTTAATCTGAGCGGTTAATTTAGCCGGCACGTTTTTTTTCAAAACTCCTTGAGCTTTATCTGGCGATAAAACAAGTTTTCGAGTAAAACCTGTTGATGAAGCAGTTGAAGGTTTTTTCTTTAGTCTTCCATCAGGAAAATCAAATCCCAAATTCAAATAAAAATTCGCGGCGGATATTGTAGAATCAAGAATTACTTTGCCGGCAAACCCTTCTTTTATGCTTAATTTAATTATCTCCTGAACTAACGCTGTGCCAATACGCGATTTAGATGCACTAACGCATGTCTCAATATATTCAATTTTATAAGCATCTTTTCCATTTGATTTAGCCGATACCAAACCTATAATCCTGCCACTTGGGGAAACAGCTTTCAAAAAAGCAGAATCTTCACCTATGGTTGACAGCCATCCCATACGCATAATTTGGCGGGGTATACCGTATTCAAACCATTGTTCAAGGTCATCTTCGTCCGCCTCTTCAATACTTGCCATTGGAGAAGATATATTAATTGCCTGACCTACTACAGCATCTGCCAAAGCGGAAAACATCAAAGAAACGCCTTGCATAGTATTTTCTTGCGACTTAAAAAAATAGTCTATAAAAACGGTCATGTCTTCTTTCGTCAGATTGTACAATTTATCTATTAAAGCAACCAAAAATTGCTTGTCGCTTTCCTGAATAGGACGTCGGCTGCCAAGCAATTTTTTTAATACATTTAATCGTGCTGAAAGGTCGGAATATTTTTTGCCGAGCTTCTGCATATCGTTAATATTTTTTAATTTAACAGCATCCTCATGTTTTAAGGTATAAGTTATGCCGATTTTTGATGTTTCTTTTTGAAACCCAAGTGTTTTTAAAAAATCTTCAGCGCCTTTTGGGTCTTTAATTTTTAAAATCCCGTTATATCCCTTATTAATACTATTAGAGGCGATTGCGCCCATAAGACTTTTTCCCACTCCCATAAACCGAGCGGTAACAGAGGTTTCCTCACGTAATATGGAAAATGATTTATCAGAGGGTTCAAACTTTGCCGCGATTAAGCCTACTATTGTACCGGATGGGGATAGAGCCTTATAAAAAACCACATTATCCTGCGACAACGCCTCGTCCCAATGATCCTGCACAAATTCACGGTGAATATCATAAGAAAACCATTCTTCAATATCATTTTTATCCACAGGTAAAATATTTACGCCGAATGAATATTTGCCTTGAATGTTAACTAAAACAGAATCCAGCATAACATCATATAACTGCAACATGGATTTACGAAACATATGCTCATCTTGAAGAATTTCCCTTAATTTATTTTCCGCCGCCCCCGGCAATAATCCATAAGCCAGCCTAAACTGCTCGACAATAAAGTCTTTATCCCATGAATATAAAGAGGAATAACTGCCCCTTAAAGCGCGTATCCTGGTTAAAGCCGTAAGTTCAGGAATGTGTTTGGAATCATCATATAAATTTATATTTTCAGACAAATACATAGACGGCATAAAACTAAGGCCGAGCAGTTCATAAGCCTGTTTCGGCATTAAAATTAATTTTTCAGATTGATCGGAATAGGAAACAAAACCTAATTTTTTGTAAATATCCGATACCGTTCCAGACGAATTAAGGATAATTTTACCGTTAAAACCTGCCTTGTAACTTAACCTTGCCATTTCTGTTATTAACGATTTTGCTACACCGTAATTCCTTACCGGTAAAGCTGTTTCAATCAGGCTGATACTTACACCGTCGTGCTGGTCGTCATATTGTCCAAGAGCCAAACCCACGATTTTACCGTTTGAGGCAACCGCCTGCAGAAAAAAAGTATTCTCAGCGATATTATCCTTCCAGTTTTCAAAACTAATTTCATGGTCGATATCGTATGAAAACCATTTTTCAATATCCCCATATCCGAGAGGTTTAATAACAACCTGCAACTGCGGGTTATCAGTGTTTACCGACAGATCCACAAAATGCTGTCCTAAATTATCTGTAATGACCCTGAATTTTGCGTCGCTTACGGCAGTACCCTTTGCAATATCTTCGGATAACGGCTGTTGGGTTTGGGCGATAACTTGCTCAACAGGTTTGTCAACAAAACCCTCCATCCAGCCATCAACCATAGCGTCATATAAACCCATTATAATTCGTTCAAAAGATGCTTCAGAGCGCAAAAGCTCGTTTACGATTTTTTCAGTTTCCTTCTCGCCGTTTGACTGTACACGCATCAATTGAGCGGCGATATATAATAAATCATCGTATGTAATTATCTCATAACTGCCCATCAATTCATTAATACGGCTTATTGCCTCAACAATAGGTATTTTCTGCAGCTCAAGAATTTTTTCGTGATGCCCGACAACACTAAACTGTTCTCCGTCTATTTCCGGAGACGAAACGTCAAATAACTTATGTGCCTGTGCTGATGTTAAGATAAAAAAGCTGGAATCAGTTGGATCTAATTCAAACCCAAGCTGTTTATAAAATGCTTTCGCATCAGGCAACGGGAGCAAAACAATCCGTCCGCCATACCCTGCCTGCATACTTATATTAACAACTTCTTTAATAAGGGCACGTCCTACTCCTGTGCGGCGGGCGGTACGCGATGTTTCCATAGCGTCAACGACAAGCGCGTTCTGCTCTGGATGATACCTTGCGCTTAATAAACCTATAACCTCACCTGTGGGAGAAACAGCTTTTAAAAAAATTTCGTTTGTGGTTAAAACTTCACTCCAATATTCCAGATCAAAATGGCGGTCAATTCCGTATGAAAACCATTCGGTTAAATCCCTGCCCGCAGCATCCTGCACTATAACAACAGGTATAGTTTTATCGCTGACGCGAAAAGTTGCCCGCTCCGACAACAGCTGCTCAACATAATTTACAAACTGATCGGCAGACAATGCCATATCATATTTACTGCCGATATAAACAATATTAAAAAAACCTTGAGGATCCCATAAAAACAGTTTTCTTGAGTTTTCTATACCTATAATATCTACAACGGTTTTTATTTGGCTGCGTAAAGGGACTGCTTCAAGCAAATCTTTCATATCATCATGCGACAAGGTATGGATTAACATTTTAACTGTTTCAATACCAAAAAAATCGAGCAATATAGCAAAATTTTGTTTTTCCGCTAAAGAATACGTTTTAGACCCGTACTCCAACAAGCTATTGAATTCATTAATAGCCAAAAATGCTTCCTTAGGCCATATTTCAATCACATACTTATTTAATTTTATTATATCAAGATTATCAAAAATATCCACTATATCGCTCGGATTGCCGTCATACTCTTTTACATTGACTATAACCTCTTTTGAATCTTTTCCTTTAATTAACAACGGCACAGCTAACGATTTTTCAAAAACACGGCTTCTTGAGAAATCATACTCTACCCTGTCTAAAGCGGTTTTAAGCTCTTCTATCCGAGAAGATACGAACTCTTCAGAAATTATCCCTTTTTCAACAAGCGGGTCCAAAGAAGTATGCAAAGATTCTACAGCGGACTCCAGCCATTTTTCCTGCTCTAAGGCAAACTTCTGCACAAGCTGCAAAGAGGTAATTTCAGTACCTTCCATATTCTGGGCAGAATTTAACACACCGGCATAAACAGCCCATTTCGCCATTAAAATTATCCTGTTGTCAGGATATATCAGATTATTAAAATTAGATGACGGGATCAACCGTGTCTGCATTGGGCTTAACATAGTGTCAAACTTTGAAAGACTGTTAAACATAACAGACTGATAAACCGAAGATAATTTTCCCGCGGATATCCGGGGCGTTACCACCACATAAGAAATACCCTGCCCACGTAAAAAAGAGGTTATTCCCTGCGAATGAAATCCGCCGGTTATAAAAACCATGGTCTCGCCTTTAAGAACACTATTTATAAACGACGCATTGTAAAACATATTCCCATCACGCTTAACAGCTTCCGCATAAAACCTCTGCGCTAACGATAACAAATGCTCCGCTTTTTTTATATCTTCATCATTTGAAACGACAGAATACGGATTATCAAACATAACCTTCAAACCAGCATATATTTTAGGCAAGGACAACCTATCATATGATGATTCGTAAAAATCATACTGCCAACGTGATGCCTTCAGTTCGAGCATATAGTCCATAACATATAACATCGTAGTAATAGAAAATAATTTTTCCGTATCACCGCCAAAATTTATTTTTTTGAGAATTTTATTCAGTATCGAATACAATTGCCTATCCAGCAGAGGTTCTTTTATTGAATCGGAAAAACTAATAAGCGATAACATTTTTGATAAATTTGAGCCGTCAGGGATTTTTACCGAGTATTTGCCTAAATAATAATCAAAAAGACTGTAAAACGCGGTAGCGGATATTTGCCCTGCGGAAAAACTCATATTATAACGAAAAAGTTTCGAGTAATCTGTTTTTGAAAATTCAGGCTTTAATCTGCCAAGCAAAACGATTTTCTCGGTATCCAGCATATTAGGGTCAATTTCCGATTGGACATTGCGCAGATTAAACAAAAGGTTAAACTGATCATAACCGGATAAATCAATGTCGTATTTCACGGCAAGACCCTTTAAGTATTCAGCAAACTGAATATGAGATATTTTTGATTCATGAAATTCCCTGAAATATCTATATAATTCACGCGCTTGCCCAGAAAACGATTTACCGCAAACCGCATTTGCTGTTTCAAGATAATATTCAATTAGATTTTTCGCCTTATCAACATCAGCTTTTAAATCTCTTGAAATCCTGAAATACAACTGCGAATTTTTAATGTATCGTTCCCTATCATCAATCCCATATAAAATCACAGGCTTATTGTGGTTTACGGCGAAATACTCAAAGCCTGTTATAAATCCGTTTTTCAGCAATCTATCAGATACAGTTTTCTTAATGTTTTTTTCAGGGTAAGAATAAGCGAAAGAGGTATCTATTAACCCGCTTGTTCCCTCAACGCCTATAAATTGAATATTCAACTCATTTTTAGCACTAAACAGGTCTGATAAAAAAGGAGCGTAAGCCTTCTGGGCGGAATAATTGGAATGCAAATCCTGAACTGCTACGGCTATTTTATCTGAAGAACCTTCATACCAATCGATTACAGCAAAATTATTAACCTTTGATATAGTTTTAATTTGTTTTATGCGTAAAGATTCAGCAAAACAAATATTTTCAATAGCTGACATATTAATAAAACTAACAGATATAAACACAAATACCGCACAAAAACGAGCAAACAATTTCATAAATAAAACAACTCCGTTTATTTAATAAATAAAACTATAATTTTCTGTTTGATTATAACATATTATGGGAGTGTTGCGAAATAAAATCATATAAAAAAGAGTGTTAAATTTGTTATAATGCGGATTAAAAGAAAGGATAAAAAT
>JAGGZS010000190.1 GCA_021161885.1 bacterium | reverse complement strand
GTTTCGGGTTCAAATAAAAAGACTCTATTATAAACGGCTTTTTTTTCATCGGTTGATTTCATATTTTTCTCAAAAAAAACAAGATACAACACCAACGCTATAAGGATAAACAGCAGAAAAAAAACTGATCTTAAGTTCATATATTACTTCCTTCTGATTCTCCAAACGGCTATGCCGATACTTAAACTTAAAAGCGGTAAAATAAAAACAACTATAATAGATAACTTCCGCATATCTTTAGCTGATATTGCGACAGTGTGTTTATCAAACAATTTAGGGCCTACGGAAATTTTTGTTTCCTGCTGTAAAAGCCAGTTTACCGAATTAGCGAAAAGATCGGCGTTGGCAAGATTGCCTATTTGGCTGTTTGTTATAAAATCGGAATCTCCAAAAACAACAAGCCGGTTTCCAGCTTGATTTTCAACAGCGGCAGCAATGCTCACAGGCCCCATTAAATCGACAGACTCATTTTTTTCAAGATTTTCCGAATCAATATCGGTTTCTCCCCAGCCGTCCTTAGTTGTCTGCGCAAGAACACTAAATTTTATATCGGCATTATTTTTATCACGCACAGATACCGACGAAGCAATGAAAAACATACCGGTCATGTTTTTAAGCGGTTTGGTTATAAGATGATTACTTTGCAGATTGCACAACAGATAAGCCGCACTCCCAAACGGCACGCACTGAGACGGATCGACAACAACATCATTGCCCGCTTCAACATTAAACCTTGCGAGTATTTTATCTAATCGCGGGCTGGATTGAGGGTCAAAAAGCAAAAGAAGCGGTTTATTCCCGTCAAGATAATCGTTAATTAAATTTATCTCGTGCATGATAAACGGTTGTTTTGCCCCGCCGACAACCAATAAATCTGCGTCTTGAGGTATTTTGTTAAGATCGGCAAGCAATATGTTCTCTACAATATAGTTATGACGCATAAGCAAATTTTTAGCTTTATCGTAGCCGAGATCATCTTTGTAATCATTAATATTGTGTTCGCCGTGTCCTCTGGTAAAATATATTTTCGTTCTCTGCCGATCGTTCACGCTTAATATCGCCGAGAGCACAGCCTGTTCCCCTTTAAATCCTATGAGAACAGGTTCCTGTCCGTACATAGAATTGCCGTAATCGTATTCGGCTATGTCATTGCGAGTAAGCACCCTGAACCGCTCATTTTGGGATATGACAATATATTCCTCATCGCTCAGCTTAAATTTTTTCGCAAGCTGCTGGACTTTAAGGAAATCATGGTCAATATCAATATATTTAACATTTAATTTTGAAGAAAACCTCTTCATTTCATCAAGTGTAAAGGAAATATAAGAAAATAAGCGTGAAGTTCGCGGAAAAAGAACATATACGTCAACAGGGTCATTAAGGTTCTTAATGATATTTTTCGTTTTATCGGATATTGTATATAACTTATTTTTCGTCAAGTCGTTACGCCAATAATGGCGGTATGATATATAATTGGCGATTAACAATATCGCTATCAGCGCGCCTACGGATACAGCGCTTACAGAACCGAACAACAATACCCTTTTATGATGCGAATAGTACATTTTTAAAAATTATCTCCAGCGTTGTGAATCGAGAATTCTAACAGACAGATAATTAAAGAAAATTATCAAACTTAAAAAATAAACCACAGGGCGTGTATCAAGCACACCTTGAGAAAACTTAATTGTGCTGTCCATTATATTTATATATTCCAGCACAGATTTAACAGACTGAAAATCAATAAAATAAGAAATAAAACTCAAGGAGAAGATTAACAAGCCAAGACCAAAAGATATAACAGCCGCAACAATCTGGTTTCTGCTTATAGTAGATGAAAAAATACCGAGCGAAATAAAAACTCCGCCTACAAGAAAAGTACCGAGATAGCCGACAAAAATCATATTCCAGTCAAGCGCGGTATGAGGCGATAGAAGAAAAAAATAGTAAATGGTAATCAGCCACATAAAAACATAAAAAATAAAAGACGCGGCAAACTTTGATATTATTATCTGGAACTCCGTAACCGAAGCGGTCATCAAAAGTTCTAATGAACCTGATTTTCGTTCCTCGGCAATAGTTTTCATTGTTAATAACGGCGGTACGATTATCAAAATAAACCAGTAATAAAATGTGCCGAAAAAGAAATTTGTTATCGGTTCATTAAAATTATTTTGCGGATTACTAAATGCGTTGACCAAAAACCAGAATACAAACCCGTATATCAACAGAAACATAGCAAGTATCACATATCCCATTATGGAATAAAAATAAGTTTTCAGTTCCCTGTTTATAAGAATAAAAATATTTCTCATTTTGGCTATTCGCTTTTCTCTTGTGTAACCAGCTTGATAAAAACATCTTCCAGCATAATTTTTTCGCGATGCATTTCAAGTATAATACAACCGGTTTTAACCGCCGTGTTAAAGATAGTTTCCCGTACATTATCGTAATCCATAGACTCGATAAAATATGAATAATGCTTATCGCTTATCGGGTTAGCTTTTTTTAGCGTAATATCAGGAAATTCCGACAACGCCTGTTCAAATTTGGATATATTATTTTTTATTTCAAGATGAAGACGGGCTGCGCCCCTATGAATTTTATTCAGGTTGCCAACAGTATCCATTACCTGAATTTTACCGTTATTAATAATGATAACACAGTTACAGGCGGCTTCCGCTTCAGGCAGTATATGGGTAGATAAAATAACAGTCCGTTCTGTGCCGATTTGTCTGATTAAATCCCTAACCTGCCTTATTTGGGCAGGATCAAGCCCAACGGTAGGTTCATCTAAAATCAAAATTTGCGGATCATGAAGAAGTGTTTCAGCAAGACCGACTCTCTGGCGGTATCCTTTTGACAAAGTGCCGATAAGTTTATTAAATACACTGTCAATCCGGCACTGTTCAACGACAAAATCGATACGCCGCCTTAAATTATCGCGCTTCAGCCCTTTGAGCATCCCCCTGAATTTAAGATATTCCTTTACCTGCAAATCCATTGGGATAGGGTTATTTTCCGGCATATATCCGATAAGCCTTTTTATCTCAAGTGGATGTTTAAAAACGTCCATCCCGTTTATAAATACTTTGCCGGAGGTCGGAGCCAAAAATCCCGATATAATACGCATTGTAGTAGTTTTTCCCGCACCATTGGGTCCTAAGAAACCAAGAATCTGACCTTTAGAAACGTCAAAACTTATTCCGTTCAGCGCATACTTACCCGAATAATTTTTGTATAGATTTTTAACTGAGATCATATCTCATATTACTAAGATTTTTTATTTTTAAATACTGGATAAATTTTACCAGCGATAACTTCTTTTAAGGCAATATTGATATTGTCGTCGCCGTCCTGTTTATCAATAAGCGGACGAGCGTTTTTATTCAACTGCCTTACTCGCCTTGCCAGCAAATTAATCAAAACAGGTTTTTTTATAACAATTTTAAGTGCTTCTTGAATCAATTCAGATTTATCTTCTAATACCACAGGAAAAAATCCTCCTTAAAATTTATTTAGGGGAAAACCGCCATTATTTAATGAAACGCCCCTGTCATTTGTTATATAAAATAATTATTTTTCTATATCATATCCTAAACAAACATTTTCGTCCATTTTTTATAGCGCTAACATCTTTGTAATCAAAGCCAGGTATTATTAATGACAGCGAAAACTTCAACGGACTAAAAAATCGAGTAAAAAAATAAATT
>JAGGZS010000317.1 GCA_021161885.1 bacterium | reverse complement strand
GTAACATTTCCAAAGAACAAGCTGTTACGCTAAAGGAGTTTATTCGTTCCAGCAAACTTAAACCAGCCTCGATACGCATTGCTGTAGAACAATATTTTTCGCGATTTCAAGCTATTGCGTTTGAAGGTGCTCCTTATTTCCTAAAAAATTCTATCAAAAATCATTCTGCTATTGCGCATCTGACTTTATCTCTAGTTGCGCTCACAGCATATAAGTTAGGCAAACCGCACAAAACCCGTTGTTACTTATCTTTAACTGCCTAACACAAAAACTGTTAGTATTAACTTTGCTTTTTCACGCCATTTGTCTGCTTATTTTCAGTCGTTAAGACTTAATTTTTCAATAAAATTGAATCACATCAATAAAATCTTTATAAATTCGTCTTTTTATTTACTCTAAAAAAACAAAAACTTCATTTTGCAGAATCCTTTTAAACCTAATAGATATTTTTTTAAATGATACAGTTTTTTTAGATAAAAGAAAAGATGTTCCTCAAATCCAGCCGTGCTTTCAAAATATACGTTTAGTTGAGGCAGCGAAATAGATTTTTTGACAGTTCGGCTCTGGAAAAAATCAAATCTTTCAGGATTGTTTGTGAACTTTGAGGCGAAAATGTCTTTGTTTTATACACCGTCATAAAAACATACGTCGAATGTATCTTGTGATATATCAATTCCAAGTAAAAACATTTGCGCATCCCACCTGTTTTTGTAAAAGAGAACTGGATGCCGAGTCGTTTTTGACTATTTAACCTTTGTCGATATTAGTTATGATAGGTATATTGCAACTGTTCTAATCGTAGTTATCCGTTCAAAAGCGGAAAGGCGAATTTTCTGAAAATAGATATTGATCTAAAATGACGAAAAAGAAGCCAGCGGCCGGAATCGAACCGGCGACCCCATCATTACGAGTGATGTGCTCTACCAGCTGAGCTACGCTGGCTTCCGTGATTATCTGGAAAAAACATAATTATCTTACATTACTTAAAAATTATCAATAAAAATATTCGGCTGAAATTTTCCGCTTTTTTCAGGTATCCTTTCATTTTGATTTCAAAATGTTTTTTTGCCGCTTTGAAGTCGTGCGCGCTGATTAAAATTAACATATTATCCCAGCTTTTATATTTGTTTTTCTATTTCTTCTCAAATCATGCTGATAAACAACCGTTTATAAAATTTATTCAGAAAATAGCCGGACAGGAATGAAATATAATAAAATATTAGTCATCGGAAAATTTTTGCGACAGGCAAAATCTTCCTGTTTATTTTTATACACTTGTTTTAAAAATCAGACAGAAAAATATATAACAGCTTAATTATCAACAAAATATCGGGATACACACATGGTTATTGCTATTGTTTACAATGAAAAATATCGGTTGGCATAGGTATTGCTCATCTAAGTAAAAAAATATGTTAGGAGGTATTAAAAAATGTTTGAAGGGTTATATAATTCCGCTTCAGGTATGATTAATCAGGCACGGATTCAGGAAATAATTTCTACGAATATAGCTAAAGCGGTAGTCCCTGGGCATAAAAAGATTGTGGGGATCAGCAAACCGTTTGAGGATGCGCTAAAAAGTAAACTTAACGGTGATATTAATTCTCAACAAGTTGGAGGTGTTGAGTTTATCGACAACTATGTTGTTTTTGAACAAGGACCCTTAAAACTCACTGGGAATCCGCTTAACTTTGCTATTGAAGGCAAAGGTTTTTTTACCGTCGAGATGAACGGCAAAGAATATTATACCCGTAACGGTAGTTTTACTATGAACACCAATGGCGAGCTTGTTACCTCAGAAGGGTATCCCGTTTTGGACACAGAAGGGGGGCGGATTAATATTCTAAATTCATTTAAAGGTAATCCTGCTGATGTCAGCAAAATAACGCTAAGCAGTGACGGTATAATAAAGATTCATTCCGCGAACCTTAAAGAAAATATTGAAGCCGGCAAACTAAAAATAGTTGATTTTGATGATTTGACTAAACTTGAACCTATGGGCAGCAGTTTGTTTAATGCCGGAAAAGCAGTTCCTCAGGAAACAGAAGAATTTAGCCTAAGCCAGGGATACCTTGAACAGTCAAATGTGAATATAATCGACGAAATGGTCTCTATGATTTCCAATATGCGCATTTACGAGACAAACCAGAAAATATTAAAAAGTATAAGCGACAGCATAAACCGTAGCACTAATGAACTCGGACGAGTGTAAAGTATAAGGGAGGGATTGAAATGTTAAGAGCGCTTTTTACATCCTCAACAGGAATGAAAGCTCAACAGCTGTATGTCGATACAATCGCGCATAATCTCGCTAATGTTAATACTACGGGGTTTAAAAGAAGCAGAATAGATTTTCAGGATCTGTTATACCAGACATTAAAACCGGCTGGAGCTGAAACCGCAGATGGAAACCAAGTGCCTGAAGGTATCCAGATAGGTCTTGGAGTTAAACCTACTGCTATAAGTAAATTATTTACACAAGGTGCGTTAACCCAAAGCGGCAACGATCTTGACGTAGCCATTGAAGGTGACGGTTTTTTTCAGATAATTCTGCCTGACGGAACAGTCGGCTATACTCGCGACGGATCGCTTAATCTTGATGCAAACGGTAACCTTGTTACCAACGACGGTTTCTTTTTGGAACCGGCAATAAATATTCCTTCTAACGCTCAGCAGGTAAGTATCGGACAGGACGGCACTGTATCGGTAGTGCTTGACGATGGAAGCATAACCACTCAGGGGCAGATTAATATCGCTACTTTTGTTAATCCGGCAGGACTCCACGCTATGGGTAAAAACTTGTTTAGGGAAACCGATGCGTCCGGCACGGCTTCAAGCGGAGCTGCCGGAGAAAACGGCAGAGGAACTCTCGCGCAAGGATTTATAGAGCTTTCTAACGTGGAAGTTGTAGATGAAATGGTAAATATGATTATGGCGCAAAGGGCATATGAGGTCAATTCAAGAGCTATACGCACCTCAGATGAAATGCTTCAGGCAGCTAATCAGTTAAAATAATGGGAGTATCTATGTTTAAAAAAGTACACCTTATTAATTATATATTAATAACAGGTGTAATTATCTTGTCATCGCAGGATGTTCGCGCTGAAAATATTGTTATATCTTTAAAAGATGATGTCCGCCTTGAAGGCAGCAATATTCTTTTAGGCGATATATCCGATATTTCAGGAGATAATATACTCTTTATCAGCGCTCTTGAAAAGATGCGTATCGGCGAACTTCCTGAAATTGATTCCGGTAAACGTAATTTTACTCAAGCAGAGATTATGCTCAGGATGAGAGATTTGGGGCTCAAGACTGAAAATGTGTTGTTTAAAGGGGCGGATATCGCTGTGGTTCATCCAATGCTGCAGACAGTAACAGGCAGGCAGCTTATAACTGTTGTTGAAGATTTTATACGCACAAATATGCCGTGGGAACCTAACGATATAATTATTAAAACAATACGTCCGCCGGATGATGTTAATGTAATTAAAGGAAAAGTTCATTTTGACGTGATACCAGTATCCAGAAAACAATATATCGGCAAAGTGCGTTATAGCCTTGTGATTAACGTTGATGAAAAAGTCCAGAAAAATGTGGATGTTTTTCTTCAAATAACTGTTTTTAAAAAAGTTCTTATTGCCTCGCAGCCTATAAGGAGGGGTGAAATGCTTACACCTCGCAATTTAATGCTTGTCCGCCGTGAAATAGAATCGAATACTCAAGATGCCTTAAGCGACCCGAGCAAAGTAATCGGTATGGTTGCCGCGCGCAATATTCAGCCGCAAGGGATTATTAAGTCCGAATATATACAAATGCCTCAGCTTGTCCGTAGAAAAGAAATGGTTAAAGTTACTCTTAATGCCGGAGCTTTAAATATTCATACAACAGGCATAGCGGCTGAAAACGGTTGTTTAGGGGAATATATAAGAATCAAAAATTCGGATTCAAAAAAGGTTTTCTTTGCCAAAGTTATTGGAATAAGAAAAGTTGGCGTGGAAATAAATGACGGGGTAAATTGATGAAATCATTTATTGCTTTATTTATGCTTTTTTGTACTGTTTTGACTGCTCTGAACTCGTTTGCCGATTCTTTATGGAAAGAATCGTATTTTGAAAGAGGTTCATTATTTACCGATAATAAAGCCTGTACAATAGGCGACATTGTAACAATAGTCATAGGCGAAAGCGTTAAATCTAAAAGGACTTCTGAAACATCAACAAAAAAAGACGTAAATAATAAAGGAAGCATTACCGATTGGCTTTATCCCGCAGCCTCGTCTATGGGTTTTTTAGAACATAAAAACAGCCTTCCAAAATGGGAATATAAAGTGGCTAAAGATTTTAAAGGCGGCGGTGAAATAAAAGAAGACGACAGCTTTGTCGCTAAAATAACAGCAAGAGTAATAGATGTATTGCCCAACGGCAACCTGCTTATTGAGGGAAGCCGGGATATAATGGTAACTAACGATAAAAAAACGATTGTCATATCTGGTATTATTCGCCGGAGCGATATATCTAATGAGAACACCATAGAATCTAATCAAATAGCAGACGCGAAAGTTTATTATGAAGGCAAAGGTCCTCTTAGCGATAATCAGCGAAGAGGAATTTTTACATATTTGCGTGATATTTTTTCCATGTTTTAACTATGAGGAAAATATGAAGAAATTTTTTAAAGTTTTATCTTTTATAATTTATTTAATGTTTTTTATCTGTGATTTTGCGGTATCCGCCCCTAAAATTCGCATCAAAGACATTGCGAGAATTCAGGGAGTGCGTGTCAACCATTTGTTTGGGTACGGATTGGTAATAGGGCTTGACGGAACAGGCGACAGCAGCAGTACGGAGTTCACGGTTCAGTCTGTCGCGGCAATGCTTGAAAAGTTGGGCGTAAATGTGCCTAAAAATCTTATTAGCGTATCTAATGTAGCGGCTGTAATGGTAACTGCCGAATTGCCGGCATTCTCCAAACCCGGTTCAAGAATAGACATAACCATATCGTCGCTGGGAGACGCTAAAAGTTTGTACGGAGGCGTTTTGCTGATAACCCCTTTACAGGCGGTGGACGGCAAAATTTATGCTGTCGCGCAAGGACCTGTATCGCTCGGCGGATTCTCGTTCGGCAACGGGGGAACAGGGGGCGCTTCAGCAGTGAAAAATATTCCCACCACCGGTATCATCCCTAATGGCGCGCTCATTGAAAAAGCGGTACCTACCACAGTCGTGAAAAATAAAATGATTTATATAACATTAAATAATCCCGATTATACTTCATCCGAAAGATTAACCGAGGCGATAAACGCTTTGTTTCAAGATTGCGCGACCGCTAAAGACGCAGCCACTGTAAGCGTTAGAATACCTCAGCGGTATTTGATTAGGGAGGCAACGGTAGATTTTATATCAAAAATAGAAAGACTCTCCATAGAACCCGACATTTCTGCAAAGATTGTTATAAATGAAAGGACAGGCACCATTGTAGCCGGCGATGATGTGCGCATTTCAAGGGTAGCCGTATCACACGGCAACTTGAATGTCGTTATAAAATCTAATCCGGTAGTTTCGCAGCCTAATCCTTTAGGGGCAGGAGTAACAACTGTAGTTAGCGATCAAGAAGTGGTTGTTGAAGAAGAAGCCAACCCTCTCACAGTAGTGGATGAAGGAATAACTATCGGCGAGGTTGCCTCGGCGCTTAATGCGCTCGGCGCCACTCCGCGTGATTTAATAGCTATTTTTCAGGCAATGAAACGGGCAGGCGCGATACAGGCAGAATTAATAATTATGTAAAGGATAGATATGGAATTTTTCCCAAGTTCACCAGTTAATGATATGTATGAACAGCAAAAAATAACCAGTATGGGCGGTAAAATAAATGATCTTGGCAAAATTACCGGTGATAATGGCGCAAGACATCAGAAACTTAAAAAAGCCGCTGAAGGATTTGAGGCGATGTTTATAAATTTGCTTTTATCGCAAATGCGCAAAACCATCCCCAAATCTGATCTTATTGACGGCGGAAACGCCCAGGAAATTTTTGAGTCAATGTTTTATGATGAAATCGCGAAAAGGGTATCGCAACGAGGCGAACTTGGTATAGCTGATAAACTTATGGCAGAATATGAAAAGCATATTGGAAAACCTTCTGAAACGGAAAACGTAAGCGAGGAAAATTATGAGGATTAGCCGGGAAACAATTAATAAAATTGCCGCGTTACTGGAAAAAGAGATTTTTTTGTATGATAACCTTTATGATGTCGCCACATCAATTCAAGGTATGTTGGTAAACAATGATATGGATGAGTTGACTAAATTGGTTAGCCGCGAGGATTCTCTGTTCACAAAAGCCGAGGCATTACGCCAAGAACGTCTTGAACATATGTTTACCTTAAAAGATGAACTTGGTTTATCCGATTCGGAATTCGGGTTAGGTAAACTTTTAGAGTTTATCGATGAGAACGAGGCGGCAAAGCTGAAAGTCTTGAGAGATAAACTTATCGATAACGTAAACAACTTAAATTCAATAAATAAGAAAAATCATCTTTTAGTAGATTATTCACTTAATTTGAATGCTCAAATAATGAATTTGCTTGTAAATTTAGGACAGATAAATCCGGTTTATCAAGCGTCAGGAAAATTAAAAAACGCGCCTAATGGAAAAAAACGGTTACTTGACAAAAAGGTTTAAAAGGAAAAAATAAAATGAGCGGCTCAATTTTTTCAATATTCGATATAGGAGTTAGAGGGTTATACGCCCATAAAACCGCTCTTAACGTAACCGGTCAGAATATCGCTAACGCCAATACGGAGAATTATGTTCGCCAAAGGGCTGATTTACGTGAATCCGAACCTGTTGACGGCGCCCCGGGTCAGCTTGGAACTGGGGTGAAGGTTCAGGAAATAATTCGCATTAAAGATGAATTCACCGATTTTCAACTTCGTAACCAGAATTCGACTTACGGTTATCTTGATACGAAAAATGATATATACCAGCAATTGGAAAACATTTTTAACGAGCCGTCTGACAATGGGTTAAACAGTATGATAGCCAGCTTTTACGGCAGCCTTAACACATTGCAGGAAAACCCTCATTCCCGAACGGCAAGAAGTATGGTGGTATCTCAGGCAGAGGCGCTATCTAGTATGTTTAATGATACGAACGAAAAACTTAGCGAGCTGCAAGCTAATCTTGATCAGAATGTTACATACAATGTAGCTGAAATAAATGAGGTAACCGATGAAATAGCCACTTTGAATGATCAGATACTTAAAGCTGAAGTGGGCGGCAACCAGAACGCTAATGATTTGCGTAACCGTAGAGACGCGTTAATTAATGATTTAAGTAAATACGGCGATTTATTTGTCAACGAAGACGATAACGGACAACTACAGGTTCAGTTAGGAGACCAGATGCTGGTAACAGGTGTTTACTCTACTGAACTTGCTACTCAGAACAGTTCAAACAATACACTCGATATTGTTACTAAAACAGGGCAGCGGCTGGTGGTGCGCAACGGCTCGCTAAAAGGGCTGCTTGATATGCGTGATGATGTTATAAAACGCTATGGCGATGATATTAACGATCTTGCTAAATCTATGATTAAGGAAATAAATGATGTACATATTGCCGGCGTTGGACTTACCGACCCCACTGACACCAATGTAAGGTTGTTTCAAAATGTAACTTCTGAAAACGATGTTTCATCGGTAACAGCGTTTTTGACAAACGCAGGACTAGATTTTGATGTATCAGGCGGAGCATTCAGTATTTCTTTATATGATGGAAACGGAAGTCTTAAATCTGAAAACTCAATCACTATAAATCCGTTTTCGCAAACATTAACGGATGTGGCTAATTCTATAAACGCGATTGCGGGCATAAGTTCGTCGGTTACATCTGATAACCGATTATCAATCAGTGTGACAAACGCCTCTGACCAGTTTTCGTTTATTAGCGATTCCGCAAGTGCCGGTGATACCAGCGGATTTTTAACTGCGATAGGTTTAAATACATTTTTTAAAGGAAGCGACGCCAGTTCAATCGCTGTTGCCTCAACCATTGCGAATGATCCAAATAAGATAGCAGCCGGCAAGAGTCTTTCACCGCATGACAATACAAATGTATTGGAAATAATTGGCACAAGAGATCAAGTTACCACTGACGGAGCGACTTTTGAAAATTATTATTCGTCCATGATAGGCGATTTAGGCGTTGAAAGGCAGGAAAACACAAGCCGTCAGGAAACTCAGGAATTAATTTTGAAAACACTTGAGGAACGCCAGCAGGCGGAGTCTGGAGTTTCTTTCGATGAGGAAGCTGTAAATTTATTAAAATATCAGCGTGGTTACCAGGCTTGCGCTAAATTTATAAATGTAATGGATGGATTAATAGAGACGCTAATCGGCATTGTCTAAATTTTGGATGGAAGGTAATTTAATATGGTAGAGCGTATTACAAATTTTATGATGGTGGACCGGAGTTTAAGATATATAAACAAGAATATGGGTGCTATGCAGAAAACTCAGCAGCAGATATCTTCAGGTAAAATGATTCATGCTCCCTCGGATGACCCTATTGGCACAATAAACTCTATGTCTATGAGAAATGAAATCCGTAAGGTGAAACAGTACCAAGATAATATAACTCATGCCATAGGCTTTTTAGAACATAGTTCATCCGTACTTACTCAGGTTGAAGATATTTTATTGCAGATTAAAACAATATCTGAGAATGCGGCGTCTGAAGTTACAACAAGTGCTGAACGCAATGCTTTTGCTTTTCAGGTAGATCAGCTTTTGCAAGAAATTGTTCAGGCGGCGAATTCAAAGTTCGGAGGCAAATTTATTTTTGGCGGCACAGAAACCTTAAGCGGCACACAGTCTAATTCCGCTCCTTTTAACGCTCAAATGAGCGGCAGTACAATTGCTCATGTTATTCAAAATCCAGATGGTATAAACGGGCAAATCCAAACTCTTGTAGGCGACGGTAAATCTATTGTAATAAATCTTGCCGGCGACGCTATTTTTCAGCCTAATGGTTCCGGCTTAACCAATGACCTTTTTCAGACGGTAATTGATTTGCGCGAAAATTTACTTGCTAACGATGGCAATTCTATCCGTGAAAAAATAACGGAAGTTAATAATGAATTCGATGGAATAGTTGGACAAAATACTTTAGCGGGTGCTAAAGTTAACAGGATGCAGCTCATATCCGACCAGTTAGATGATTTATATGTTATAGAAAAAGAATCTTTATCTCAGATTGAAGATACTGATGTGGCTGAAGCTATAATGAAACTTAATACTCAGGAAGTAGCCTTGCAGGCCACTTTACAGACGAGTTCAAGGATTTTACAGCACTCGTTGCTGGATTATATTTAGGGATATTAATATAAAGTTTACATAAAAGTTGGAGGAATGTTATGAAACTAAAAACAACCAGATTCGGCGAACTTGATGTTCCTGAGGAAAATATACTTTTGTTTCCTGAAGGGATTATCGGGTTTGAAAATTTTAAAAAGTACGTTATTATAACCAAGAAGGAAAATTCTCCTTTGCGTTGGCTGCAGTCATTGCAGGAAGCGAACCTCGCGTTTATCATTATTAATCCCTTTTTGTTTAAACCGGATTATAATCCGAAGGTTGACAAGCAGGATATGCAGCTTTTAAAAATTAAGGATATAAGTGAAACAGAAGTCCTTACCATAGTTGTTGTGCCGGAAAATCCACGGGATATGGTTGCTAATTTGATGGCTCCGATACTCGTGAACCCAAAATATTGTTTGGGAAAACAGATTATACCGAAAGACGCGCAATATCCCACAAGATATAGAATACTTGACAGTTATGGTGAAAACGCACAGTCAACGCAGGCAGTGTCTTGCTGAAACATAAAAGGAGCTAGGGGTTTATGCTTATATTAACACGGAAGTTAAATGAAAGCATAATGATAGGCGATGTTGAAGTAAAAGTTACTCATTTAAAAGGCGATTATGTTAAATTAGGCATAAAAGCGCCTCGTGAGGTGCCTATACATAGAAAAGAAATATATGATTTGATACAAAAAGAAAATATGGAAGCGGCAAAAGCGAAAATTGATATAGCTGATTTATCGTCATTGTTTCAAAAAACAGGCAGTGATGATATAAAAAACAAATAAATTTATATATTTTCATAAAAGCTCTTTGATATCTGAAGGTGGTGGTGAAAGCTGGTTGTTTTGGACAATATGTACCTGCTTGTTTATAATCGGGTAAAATGTTTATGCGGTTATAATTTGCTTAGTAGTTTGTAAGAGAGAGAGGTCAAAGTCCATTAATGCATGGATGCAACCAGAATCAAGGAGGATATCAAAATGGGTGACCTTGCACGTATTAATACTAATATAGCAGCGTTGAGGGCGTTTCAGACTCTCACTGACATAAATACTAATTTAGTTAAAACACAAGAACGCATTTCAACCGGAAAAGTTGTTAACCGCGCGTCGGACAGTCCGTCGGATTATTATATTTCAAGAACTTTAACAAGAGATATAAACGCCGTGGACCGTAACCTTAAAAATATTGAGCGCGGTATTAACTTTTTACAAACCAATAACAGTCGGCTTGCCCAGATTACACAAATTTTAATTGAGGCAAGCGACCTTTCAAACCAGGCAAACTCTATAGCTGTATCATCCGCTGAGAAACACGCAATTCAGCAGGATATCACACAACTTATGCTTGAAATGGAATCTATATTTCAAAGCGGTGTGTCTGCTAAATTATTTACGGGTTTCAGCTTAGGCGGTTTGCAAAATGTAAGCCTGACAGGTAATTTAACTGTTAATCCTTTAAGCAGTTTAACGTTAGACGGTATCAATATATCCGTAACAGGATCAGATACTCAATTAAAGAGTACAATCCATAATATTGACACAGCTTTAACTAAAGTGCTTGAAGCAGAGGAAAAAATGGGGTCTTATATCCGTAGATTGGATGTCGAATTTGAAGTTCATCAGACAGAAGGAACCAATCTAAAGGCATCTCGAAGTTCAATCATGGATGCGGACCTCGCGGAAGAACAACTCGAACTTACAAATTTTCAAATTTTGCAGCAGGCGGCGATATCAATATTGTCTCAAGCAAACAGTGCTCCTATGGATGTGCTGTCTTTGTTTAAGTAAATTTATGGGAGTTTTACGGGAGGAAAATTTTTTTTGTTTTCCTCCCGTAATCAAATTTTTTTTTATGCCGAAATATATAATATATGTGTTACTTGATGAAAAAAAACGGTCAATGATCTTAGGAGGCGGTTTCTATGGCTATTTCATCCGTTGTTGAAATTGATAAAGCGGTAAGTCAAATAATTGAATATGAACATAAACCGATAGATAAGCTTGAAAGTGATAAAGCCGATTTATCGTTGAAAAACACTTCGTTATCGCAGCTTGACAGTAGTTTGGAAGAACTCCAGAGCAAACTTCAGGCATTAACGTCAGATAGTGTGTTCTTGAGCAATAAATCGTCATCTTCCAATTCAAGTATTGTTACCGCAAGCACGTCAAGTGATGCTGTGCAAACGGTTTATCAGGTAGACGTTGTGCGGCTTGCGCAAGTAGCGAGGATAACTTCGTCGTCATCTCTTAATTTAAGTGACGGCACTTATGCTGTTTTGCAAAGCGGCGAAGAAATAAACGCGAGCGGAGGAAGTAGTGTTACCGTAAACCCTAATGTTGTTTTCGCAAGCGGCAGCGCCGCGGTAGGGTTTGATTTAAGCAAAATTGTTGTCTCGGGCTCGTTTAAGGTGAACGACGCTGCAATTACGGTAACAGGCAGCGATACCATATATACGATATTATCGAAGATTAATTCGTCAACTGCCGGAGTTACAGCTACTTTTGATTCCGCGAACGATAGTGTTGTCCTAACCTCTTCTTCATCAGGGACTGGACAAACTATTTCTGTAAGCGATGATTCATCTGGTTTTCTCGATGCCGTAAAGTTAACGGAAACAGGCGGTAACCCAGCCCCTGTTTTTACCGACGGAACACAGCCGGATTTTTATAACGCATTAGATCAAACTGCGCTTGTTGATGGATCAAATAAGATTGTAGACGGTTATTTTACAATTAACGATATTACTTTTACTGTAAATACTCAAACTGATTCATTATATTCTGTTTTAAATAAAATAAACAACTCAAAAGCCGAGGTAAGCGCTTTTTATGATGACGTTACCGGAAAAGTTACCATATCTTCGCGGGGGACCGGGAACGATGTTTATTTTGCCAATGATACAAGTAAATTTTTAGAAAATATTAATGTTATGGACCAGTCGGGTGATCTTGACTCAACGGCTGGAATTGCTCATTATGAAGGCACTTCATCGCAGGTAATTATAAATGGCGAGGTATTGAACAGGGATGGAAACTCTTTTTCGCTGGGGGGCACTACGTTTAATTTGCAGTCAACAGGCACGGCTAAAGTAAATGTCTCGCATGATACCCAGAAAGCTGTTGACGCTGTGAAAGCTTTTGTAACTCAGTACAATTCTACTATGGATACCATAGGCGGTAAATTAAAAACAACCCTTAAAGGTGAAAGAAGTATCATCAATCTACAACGCAAATTACAGCAGTCCATTTTTAGGACAGTTACTAATGAGGGTTCTCTGTCTAGATTATCGCAGGTTGGATTGAGCCTTGTTACAACAGGTGGATATGGTTTGGGTAAACTTAAATTTACACAATCCGATTTTTTAGATGCTCTCTCTGACAGCAAAGATGATGTATATAACTTATTCGCCAGCGATACGGACAGCGACGGAACTAATGATGATACAGGCTTTGCTAATATCACAAATACTTATATTGAAAATTTGACAAAAAACACAAACGGAATACTTGCAGTGAAGACTAACGGCAACAATAAACTTATGGAACGCCTTCAGAAACGGATTGAAAGGGAAGAAGAAAAACTTTCAAAACGTGAAGCGGATTTAAGAAAACAATATGAAAAGTTAAATTCCGCCGTTACCTTGATGGACCAACAGGTTCAAAGATTGCAGTCTTTTTCCTCGATAATGTCGTCAATAACGAGTTCATATTATAATAAATGATGATTTTAATCTAAATTGTTTGTTAGTGTTGTCGATATAGTTTTTGTACAGTAATTTACGTCTTTATAGTGTTGAAGGAGGAAAACTCTTATGGCAATTGATTCTTCAGGAGCGTCAAAGCATTATTTAAAAATGAAAATTGAAAGCGCCTCATCGGTGGGTCTTGTTGTAATTTTATATGACGGCGGCATAAAATTTTTAAGAAAAGCTGTTAACGAATATAAAGAAAAAAGATATATGGGGTTTGTTGATCATGTTATAAAAGCTCAGAACGTTATTAGGGAACTGCGCGATTCTCTTGATATGAGCGTAGAGGAAATCGCTCCCCAGTTACGGTCTTTATATACGTATATGCTTAAAAGGCTTGTTAACGCCACTGTTGAGAAAGTAACCCCGCCTGCGGAAGAGGTGTTGAGCATGCTTGAATCGTTAAGGGCGACATGGGATAAAGTAAGGGCAATGGCTGAAAGCGGACAGGTTGAGCTGCCTAAAAGTAATAATGTCCTTGTTAGGCAGGAGTTGTCTAAAAACAGTAATAGACCCACAGCCCCAAGCATAAGTATACGCGGTTGATAATATATACCCATTCTTTTTTAAGGTAACGCTTATTCTGTTTTTTTTATGCCGTTGCAAATAAAGTTTTATTTTTTTCATTCATTTGTTATCATTCTATTTTTCTAATCTTATTTTTAATAAAAACAGGGAGATTTTACGCTTATGAAATCTCATACGAAATATTTGGTTTTTCATACCAGAAAAAGAAGGGAATATATTAATATAACCAATGAAATTGAGCGCGAACTTGAAATAAGCGGTATTCAGGAGGGGCTGGCGTTTATCTCGGCTATGCACATTACGGCCGGAGTTTATATAAACGATGCGGAAAACGGGTTTATATCCGACCTTGACGAAATGCTAGAGTCTATCGCTCCTTTCGGTAAAAACTATAATCATCACAGGACAGGCGAAGATAACGGAGACGCTCATTTAAAAAGTATTCTTACTCATAATCAGGTTATTTTGCCTGTAACAAAGAGACGGCTTGATCTCGGTCCTTGGCAGCAGATTTATTATGCTGAATTTGACGGACGCCGTTCAAAAAGGTTGATAATTAAAATAATCGGCGAGTAAATAAGATAAATTATTGATACTTGTTTTTAATAAATGATACTATTT
>JAGGZS010000001.1 GCA_021161885.1 bacterium | reverse complement strand
GTTGAAAAAGAGCTGTTTTGCAGCGGATAAAAAATTTTTTTATAAATGCCTTTATTTATTGATGTAAATGTTATTTATTATAATAATTAAATTATTTCTTTTTCTAAAGATTAGTTATAATTTATTTGAAGGAGCAATAATGATGCAAGCACATTTTAAAATTTTTTATCGACAATACAAAGAAAAAATAAATAAAAAACTTGATTTTTTAATACCCAATAAATCTGTTTACCCCGGATTAATTCATGAAGCTATGCGATACAGTTTATTCGCTGGAGGCAAAAGGTTACGGCCTGTTTTGTGTTTAGCAGCATATAATATTATAAAAGATGATTATGATAAAGCTCTTTGCGTCGCGTGTTCACTTGAATGTATCCACACCTATTCCCTTATACACGATGACCTGCCCTGTATGGATGATGACGATTACCGCAGAGGTATGCCTACTTGCCATAAAAAGTTCGGAGAGGCAATCGCCGTACTTGCCGGCGATGCTTTATTGACTGCCGCGTTTAAGGCGGCGTGTGATTTTGAAGATATAAGCGAAATAAAACAAATTATTGAGGAATTATCCGATTGCGCGGGAAGCGCAGGGCTTGTCGGTGGGCAGGTAATGGATATATTAAGCGAAAATAAAAAAATAGATATTTCCGCATTAGAATATATACATGAACATAAAACCGGAAAACTTATTTTGTCTTCCGTTAGGCTTGGAGCTATTTGCGCGGGCGCTGAGAAAAAAGAACTTGAAGCTTTCTCTGGCTATGCCAAGCAGTTAGGCTTAGCTTTTCAAATCAGCGACGATTTGCTTGACGTTATCGGCAATGCAGAGGAAATGGGCAAAAATATCGGGCAGGACGAAAAACTTAATAAAGCAACTTATCCTTTGCTTTACGGAGTAGATAAAACAAAAAAGATTTTAGATTCAACCGTTGATAAGGCGTGTGCATATTTAGATTGTTTTAGAGACAAAGGATGGTTTTTGAAAAAACTTGCCCGCTTTGTTGCGGAAAGAAATAATTAGACTTAAATTACAGCATTTTTTTTAAACACTAAAAAATGTAAACCAAAAGAATACAATAGTATGATATTAAATTTTATAATAATATTTTTCATTATGTTAATCGGCAATCCCGCAGGTATTTTTTCCATGTCAAACCATGAAGATATGAAATCTCCTTTGTCTGAGGGAGCTAAAAAAATTGTAATCGTGCCCGACCAAAAAACTTTTTTATATTATTTGAGCACGTGGAACCCTGATAACAGGTTCCCTATTTTTATAAATAAAAATAAATTTGTAGATAAATTCGCCTCTGTTTATAATGGCGGCAATAATTATTTTGAGTACGCCGACAGTAAGAATACAGGCAAAATAACTCGCTCAACCGCATATAAAGTTTTACGCGCTTCTTTATCGGATAAAAATATAGATGATTTTTCTCAGGAATGTTCAAAATCAGATTTGATAACTTTTTTTACTGCAAAAAATATAAAACCTCAAGGACTTGTTTTGACCGGCATAAAATCGTCAAAACTGCCTGCTGCTTTAGCGTTGGCCTCGTACCACGGGCAGATTTTTGATTTTTATACCCCGCCCGCTTCATCTCTATTAGGTGCTTATTCGGAGAAATCCAAAGAAATTATCCGTAAAGACATAATTAATATTATACAGAGCTGGGGATATCCTTACAAAGGGCTGGGCAATGGAATCGACGCGATTACAATTGCTTTAAATATGCCTTTTAAATATTCAAGATATTATAGCCTTGATGATGCAGTCAACAGGGAAACTCCTAATGCTGTAGATTGTTATGCCTATACAGGGCGACTTCTTGATGTTGTCGACGGTATGGCTTTGTATCAGGCAATGTGCAGTATCTTCCTAAATACACAAAATTGTTTGCTGTTTGATAAATGGCCGCCGAGGTGGGGGCGGTCTTTAGAACTGGGAGCGTGGGAACTTAGGAAAAAAATACCTTGCTTGGTTATCAGGGATAGTTTTAAAAAATGGCGCAGATTAGTAGAACCGTTAAACCGGTTTGATCTTATTTTTATTAATGCCGCAGGCTCTCCTGACAACTGGAGCGGAGGAACGCTCGACGATATCCCTGATACCGAACCTGTTGCAATACATTTTGCCCATAGCTCATCCGCTGCGGACCCGACCAATCCTAATACAATAGCAGGGAAGTGGCTGCTCAACGGCGCATTCATTTATTACGGAGCTATCTCGGAGCCTTATGCCGATTCGTTTAATCGGTCTCTCGACATAGCTGAACGATTAATTAAAGGAGCTCCTTTCGGCGCGGCTGTGCAGAACAAAACTACGATACCTAAAAACCGCGCTAAACCGTGGAGGCTTATTCTTATCGGCGACCCTTTATTCAAACCTAAATTTCGACCTGAAAATAATCACGGCGATTATTTTCAGGTAATGAAATCCGCAACCCTGTATTTGGAAAATCTGCAATTTGGCGAAGCGCGGAGCGTGCTTGAGCATTATCTTAACAGCCCTAAAACCCAATCGGAACCGAAACTTGATGTTTACGGGCAACAGGCAAAAACGTATTTAACGAAAATTTACGACCTGCTTGTATGTGAATCGATTTTAGGATCGGTCATTTATAAATATTATAATAAAGGATTTGTTATGAGCTGGATAGCTGATTATCCATATACTGAAGGAATAAGGCGTAGAGTCTACTTAAAGGATGATAAGCTGGTTGAAGCATATTACAAGCTGCATAAGCGGACTGAAAAAATAATAAAAAAAGGTTCGCATTTAGAATATATATGGAAAATAATACTGCTTAAAATGCGCCAGCGCAAGTCGTTTGTGTCAGACTGGAAAATTATAGGGCCTGTTTTGGACAATCCCGATAACGCGCAGCTGTTTAAAAATATATTGGAATCTAATTATAAGAATAATATAATCTATAACGGCATGGAATATAAATGGGTGTCAATGAAAAAAAATCCGCTTAACGGCCGGCTTGAAATAAAAAAATCTAAAAAGTTAGGGCATCAGGTTTGGGCGGCGGTATCTAATATAAATGTAGACTCTGATTTATCTGTTTACTTGCGGTTTTTTGCCGAATGCCCCGCGAAAATTTACATTGACGGAAAATTTATGTTCGCATATTCCAAAGATATTTTATATACTACAACTGTAGATCAAATAAAATTATCTTCGGGAAACCATAAAA
This sequence comes from bacterium, assembly GCA_021161885.1. Classification (GTDB taxonomy): domain Bacteria; phylum Auribacterota; class Auribacteria; order Auribacterales; family Auribacteraceae; genus JAGGZS01. The sequence continues at coordinate 128 of JAGGZS010000001.1, read as the reverse complement.
TTTTAATATTTTTGTATATTGATAAAAATAAATACGGTAATGTTGTGCTAAGATTAACCGACAGTAAACATGATCCTGTCGAAAAGATACATTTTTTGCCTTAAACCAATTGATACGCCTATTAATAT
>JAGGZS010000154.1 GCA_021161885.1 bacterium | reverse complement strand
CTTTTAATCCGCATTATAACAAATTTAACACTCTTTTTTATATGATTTTATTTCGCAACACTCCCGTGATACTTATCCTTGTTTTTACCCTTCATATTCCTCTTTTTTATAGCGCCGCTGTAACAACCGTTTCTGCCGCTTGGTTTTTCTAATTCTTTAAACCCAAGCGATATTTTCTTGAAGGATACAGTTTTTTAGATTTTTTTTAACGGATGGGTGTCTTTCACGATTTTATCCAGATCGTAATTCATTATTTCTTTTTATTTCTTTTGGGAATTTTTCCGTTTACGGCACAGAAAAATTCGGGCATTAGAGAGTCGTCTGTTCTAATAATTAAATCTGTCCTGATTTCTCCGGGTTTAAGCCATGTATACAGATATACCGGTATTTTTATTGTTCTGCCCGGTAAAATAGGGTTTTCAGGATATGTTGGAATATCTATACCGTATCCTGCTTTGACAGATAATATTTTATAGGGTCTTTTTCCGTTATTAGTGATAGATATTTCTTTTGCGATTTTATCATAGGGGTTTGTTGTCCCAAAATTAATTTTTTCAGGCGTGAATAAAAGCGATTTAGAACGCCCGGAGGTAACATAAGCAATTACATCAATATGAGTCATTGGCATATCCGAGTCGGAAGCGCGTATAAAAATCCTATAGTGGCTTTGTCCTATATTTTTGAACCTGCTGTCAAATGTTATATCTACGTTCATAGATTGACCGGGTAAAAGGGCTTGTTTTTTATAGTAAGCTTTAAGGCAGCTGCACGAGAGATGAATTTTATAGATATCAAGCATATTGCCGCTTGTGTTAGTTATCGTGAAGCGTTTTACTGGTTTTTCACCTCTTTTGACATCCTTAAAATTAATCAAGTTGTCCGATAATTCAAAGCGGGCTTCGCAGTAAGAAAATGGGGTTATGATAACAAAAAAAGAGATAAAAATAATAATAAAATGTTTACTCACTGTTTTTCTCCACTTTGGTTGTAAGGGCTAAAATATCGGTAAAGCCTAATTCACGGGCAGTATCCATTACAAAAACAACGGTTTTATAAGCTACATTTTCGTCAGCCTGCATAACCAACTGTTTTTTATTTTTTTTAAGCTGCAATTCGGCAAGTTTGTTATAAAGTTGAGTGCTCTTTATTTTATCGGCGTTAAAATATATGCTGCCGTCCTTGTCGATAGTAATTATAGTTTCTTCAGCGCGTTTAATTGAAGATGTTTTCGCTTTAGGCAATGACAACTCAATACCCGGCTGTTCAACGAATGTGGAAGAAACCATAAAAAAAATTAAAAGCAAAAATATGACGTCAATAAGCGGTGTTATATTTATCGTTAAATTTCTTTTTTTCTCTTTTTTTTCAAAAAACATAATTAATCCATTTTTATATCATAAATTTTGCTGTGCAGATAAGTTACATGGCGATCTATTTCAGCGGTTAAACGTTCGGCTTTTTTGTTTAAAAGTGTAAAAAAGCGAGCGAAGGAATTGCCACGATTAAGCCCGCAACCGTAGTTATAAGAGCTTTTGATATACCTGCCGACAGGGCTTGCGCCTGCCCTGAACCAACGTGGGATATTGTATTAAAAACCTGAATCATACCCAGTACTGTTCCGAGAAGACCCATAAGAGGTGTTATTGCCGCTATAAGGTCAAGCAGGAACAGTCCCCTGTCAAAACATTCAGTCTCCTGCCGGCCTGTAACCTGAATAATCTCCGTAACCTCGCTATGGGGAAGATGCCTGTTGAGGATTATTTTTTTTACTATTTCAGATAACGGAGATTTGTCGTGTTTGCAGAACGCAATAATGTGCTTCACTTTTTCTTCGGAATAATTTTTTATCATTTTAACCAGTTTTAATGGTACTTTTTTCTTTTTATTAAGAAACACAAGACGCTCAAAGACAATAGTTAAGGCGATTAAAGAACATAAGGATATAGGTATCATTATGTAACCGCCCTGCATTATTAATTTTAACAAGAATTTCATATTGAACAAACCTCCCTTAATTAGGTATATTATATCCGAAATTTATTATTATCCAATAATAATTTTTTCCTGATTTTTTCACATAGTTTTCCGGCAAAGGATCAAATTTACCTTCTTCTTTTATAGACATCTCACAGTCATGGGCAAAAAACGGGTTGCCGTTACTGTATACTGTTTTAATATAGTCTATTTCGCCGTTTTGTGAAATTTTAAAAATAACTGTAGCTTCACTTGAAAACATTTCCGTACTGTAATTCATTGTTATGCGGGTAAGCCAGTTTCGGCGTATTATTTTTCTCATTTTCGCGAAATATTCGCTAAGTCCGTTTGTTATAGTATAAAAATTAAATTCTTTGATAACTTGCGCGACAGATTTTAAATCGGTTTGCGGGTTATTTATAAGATCATCTATTTTTCCTTCAAGACTAACATCAGATTGCGAGTTTCCTCCATCTGCAACAACGGGTTGTTGGGGCGATAGGTTTTCCTGCGCAGTGAGGTCGGTTTTCCGGTCGACCTGTTTTTTCTCGGTTTCTGCCGGGGCTTCTGTGGTTTTTTTTATAATCGTTTTTTCTTTATAGACCGATTTCTCGGTTTTTTTAGACGCATCTTCTTTGATAAAGTTTTTTTCTTCTTTTTTGGTTTCTGTTTTTTGAACATCATTGATTTGCGGAGATTGATTTTGGGGTGCCGGTGCAATCACTTGAGGAACTTGCCCCGATTTTTGGATCAGCGGACCTTTTTTAATTTGTTTGTAATCGGTAAGTTTTTCTTTATAAGGCGATGATTTATCATCTACTTTTTCTTTTGGTTTTTCTTTTTGTGAAGCGACACTGTTTTTGTCGGATATGAGGTTTGGTTGCGCGGGCTGTTTTTTGTCTTCATCCTCATTGGTATCTACAAAATGCACGGTTATTTTCGGCATTGGCTGGCGCGGCAGGATTTTAGGCGCGCCAGGATGATAGAATATATCCGCACCTTCAAATATCGCGAAATGCGCTATAAAAGAAAATGCGAAACATAGATAATAAGAATATTTGCTATATCGGTTCATAAT
>JAGGZS010000182.1 GCA_021161885.1 bacterium | reverse complement strand
CTTTTAATCCGCATTATAACAAATTTAACACTCTTTTTTATATGATTTTATTTCGCAACACTCCCTATAAAAATCAAGTGTAATTAAACCATCAGTTGTGGTTACTGCGCAATAAGCTGGATTCACAAATACCAATAAAAGAATGGATGTAGCTAATAGTTTTCTCATGGCTGGCTCCTGAATAAACGATCTCTTGTTCTGTATTAATTATACCACATTTTTTCACAAGTTTATATACCGATCAACAATTTTTCTGTAAAATCGATCCGCCTTGGATATCATTTTTGAATGACGTTTTATTGATACGGTATCATCATGCCCGTCAATAGATACAACTAACGATTTGATTATCCGTTTCAATTTAACAATCTTCCGTGACCTAAAAATCACCACCGCCAACCATGGAATACTTACCAGCACAGCCGTAATGATGAACGCGTACAAAAGATATTTCGGGTCAACACCATATATTGTCGTAGTGGTTTTCTGATTAATATCAACCGACCTCAGAAGATTCTGCAGGAAATTAGGCCATTTCCAGATAGACTCAACCGCCTGAACCTTACCCGATTCCATCACGCAACCTGATAGAAACAATCCGCCGGACAGAATAATCATCCAGCGGATTGTTTTCTTAAATAACCAGACTGTTTTCCCTTTTGACCGTTTACACAGGTGCAGAAACAAACGCCTTATCTTTGCCAACATTGATTATACCTTTATCCGTCAACAATTTTACTATCGATTCAACCATCCACCCGATAGCGATCCGCGACAACTTACGTTCCCATACATCAGGTATAGGTGTGTTCAAATACGTCATTTGCAGTTCAACTAATGTGTTGACCACAAACTCTTTTTTAGTAGAGCCGTCGAGATCAAGAAAATCTTCCGCTGCAGTAACCAATTCTTTTCCTTTTGTCCATAAATCGCTCCATCCAAATTTTTCATTCATTTTTTAATCTCCTTTCAGTTAAAATGTTTTAGTTCCCATTGCTTCCAATATATGATGAATTGATTTGTTCAGCTGATCGCTTCGAATTTCTTTTATAGCTATATTTAAAAATTCCTGCTCCGTGGCTTCAGCCGGCAAAACACCGGCAAGTCTCATTTCCAAATATTTCTCAAACCATTTAAGAAACTCTTCTTTTCTCATTTTTGTTTAACTAATTTTAATATTTCGTCCATTTTTTTGTTGACTTCCCTGAACCCGTTATCAACTCTTTTCTCGATCCGATCAAAATTTTTATCAGTATTAGCGTGTATAACTTTACATACATCTTTACTGACATATTTTTCGTCATTTTCTTTAGACCGTTCCGTCAACTTTTTATCAACATTACTGGTTACATTGCTATTCGATTTCCACATAAACATAAAAATGGCTACAAGTAATGACCCAAGTCCGATTACATTGATGTGTGTATCCATTAAAAAATCCTCTTAATTAACTTTTTTACACATTATCTTATATCCTTATATCCGGCTAAATAGACTTTAGCTGTCGAACCGGTTCCTTTATCAATAACAACCCGTATTTTGTTATCCGTTCCTGCATGACACAATATCTGCCCGCCACCGGTTGCGGATACCGTAGGTGTCGTTGATACATACAAATAACTGCCTGCCGAACCTTTCGGCCTGATTTTACATCGAGGCGCGTCACCGGCTACTGTTGTCATCTCTACAGAGAAAATCCCCAGATTTATCACCGACGGTAACTTTGAATCGTAATCAGCATCTATACTTCCGGTTCCCGCATCAACAATCTCAATGAAATTTTCAAACATTACCAACCCGTCATCTGACACATAGAAACTTTTTAACGCGGTTGTGGATTTATAGCGGACACCGATACACGTGTACCAGGTTGATGAAAAGTCTCTGTAAATCAGTTTGCCTGCAGTTGCGCCGGCACTGCAGTCCGACCGATTCGGCGCGTCTCCGGAAAGAACAACATCGTATCCGCCGGATCCGTCATTCTTCAGGTAAACGTACACATATCCTTCGGTAGCCGACATATCTGTCCCAATATAGTTGCCGGATACGGTTACGTCTTTTGATATATCAGCTGATTCAGACAAAATAACGTTCTCCAACCATAATGTTCGCGGTTCAACAACAACATTGTTGCCGGACATACTTATTTTACCCGAGGTAATAAAATGTTTAGGGATTAAAGAATCGACGTAAGTTTTAATAGCTTTTTCAGATACAGCGGTATGGTCGTCGTTACCGGCAAAAGTCGTGTCTGTAGAAAACTTATTCATCCACGATCCCGCATACGATCCACCGGATATAAACTGTAACCCTTTATAAGAAAACTCCGCTACATCCTTACGCATTCCTGCGCCTGCCTGAATAGCGCTTATTCGAATTATATAACCGTTACCACCAAACTTAGATACTACCTGAGCATTATATCCCAACTGATTAAGTAAAAACGGGTATATAAAGTTCCTGCAGTCAGTGGCAATATAACCTTCATTCGGGTTGCTTGACGCTTCCCATAACTCAACTATTTTTGATTGT
>JAGGZS010000219.1 GCA_021161885.1 bacterium | reverse complement strand
CTTTTAATCCGCATTATAACAAATTTAACACTCTTTTTTATATGATTTTATTTTGCAACACTCCCAATTTCGGCGGAGCCGCGGTAATAATTATTCCATCAAAAGGCGCTTTTTCATGCCAACCGTAATAACCGTCGCCGTATTTAACCTCGATATTATTATAATTGAGTTTTTTAAATAATTCTTTTGCCCGGTTTGCGTGATATTCAATTATTTCTATAGAAAAAACCTGTTTATCAATTTCAGCTATAACAGCGGTTTGGTATCCTGATCTTGTCCCGATTTCGAGTATTGTTTCATCACCTTCAAGGGCAAGGAGTTCTGTCATTAAGGCAACAATGTAAGGCTGAGAGATAGTTTGCCTTAATCCGATAGACAGCGGTTTGTCGTCATAAGCCGTTCGCATAACTTTTTCAGGGACAAAGAGATGCCGCTTTACTTTCCGCATAGCGGCTATGACGTTTTTATCTTTTATCCCGCGCGCGATAATCTGGGAATCCACCATATTATCGCGCTTATGCGCATAACCACTATAAAAATTTTTTGGGCAGCAAGACATTGTTACAACCAAAGAGAAAATGATTATTAAAATTTATTAGCGGAGCTATTTGTATGATACAATTAATAAGATATATTGTATAGTAATTTATCCTGTTAATTATATGGAATTAAAATCAATTCCTGACGCATGAGTTAATTTTTTAATATTAAAAGATAACTTTTTTGCGATAGTTAATACAGTTCTTATTGCCATTAAACTGTTTTTTAAACTGCCTTCTGTTTTTAAGTTAAGTAGGTCGTCTTTAAGCAGATGGTAAATAAGGTTTTGAACTAAGGGTGTATCCAGAGTCAAGCCCATTTCGTTACCTAAATTGATAAATTCAAGGGCGGTATTTGCTAAGGAATAATCGAGTTTTTTCTGCAGGTTTAATAATTTAGCTACTATGATGTCGTTAAAATCTTTTTCGATAAGTGAGGGATTAATTTTTAGCCCCAATTTTTTGCCGGATAAATAAATATCTCTCACTTTTTCATAATCTTGATAAACTTTTTTATCGGATTTGATTTTTTTAAGCCTGTTAATTTCTTTGGTTATTTTTTCTGTCAAAGCAAAACTGCAAACTTCTTTTAGTACGTTGGGCAGGTCAAGGTCGTATTGTTTAAGAGAAGAGAGAAGGTCTATATTTTTTTTATAAATATCATTAAATACACGTTTAAGCCTGTTCATTTCTTCTTTGAGTGCTAATTGGATAAGGTTTTCCCTGTTGTAGCCTATCAAGTCTTTGAGGTCATAAAACTTTGAGTGGGTAAGAGATGCTATTTTATTTTCTATAGTATTTACCGGAGAGATGTTAAATTCGAGGTTTTCGTCGGAATTTAAAATATAGCAATGAATATTTTTATAAGAAGGCACGAATAAGTAATATATATAATTGTCGATGAAATCTGTTTTTTCATTGGTGATTTTTACCATACCTTTATATACGGGCGATGAACCGTCATGTTTTTGTTCGTAAAGCACAGTATGCAGGTTGTAATGAAAAATTTTTCGGTCGCTTACTTCATTAAGGATAAAAGTTTCTATCGCATAGTTGCCGATAATCATTTCCGGCTGATAAATAGACGGTTTAACGTATCTTTCATAACAATCTTTGCCCGTTCCTTGTTCAGGTATATTGCTTTTCGCGTTATCAAGAATTTTTAAGAATTCATCTTCGATATTGTTTTTAGTAAATTCTTTTAATATTTCAATTAATTTTGCGGCATATTTTATATTTTGGACAGGTTCAATACCTGAAACATCGGCAAAAAACCAGGCGCAGCTTGTGTACATTAATTGAGCGAAATGTTGAGCCTCTAATAACTTAAATAAAGTTGACCTGTTAAAAGACGAATCGTTTGGTTTAATATGTTTTTTTATGAATGAATTTTTATTTTTTGGGTTTATAATTATATCTATATAATCATTGCGCAATTTTTTTAAGTCACGGACATGTTTGTTTAGATTTTTTTCATAAATTTCGTTAACTTTTTTTCTTAGGTAATCGAAACTTTCCCTTAATGGAGTGCGCCATTTTTGGTTCCAGTTATGCAGCCCGCCTGTACTGCATCCGCAATCCCTGTACCATCTTCCTACTCCGTGAGCACAGCTCCACGCAGTGCCTTCGTTGTTAGGGCCTGATTTTAAGACAACTTCAAATTGGGGCGGGAACATTTCAAGAAAGTTGCCGAAATTCGTGATAGAAAAATCCCTGTTTTCGACTTCTCTTGCGCAGAAAGCGGCAAAACACATATCGGCATGTTTTTCATGGTGGCCGTATGATTCCCCGTCGGTAGCGATAATAACCGCCTGTCCGGCAGGAGACCAGCTGTCGAAACTGTGCTGGATTCTTTCCGCAAAGCTGAACGCGTCAGTGAGTAAATGTTCAAACCCAACCGCTGAAGAAAGGGGGGCGTTGTAAAAAAATACGTCTAAATATTTTTTTCTATCAATTTTACCGTTTTTGCCGGTGTGAAAAATGCGGTAAGGAACCCTTGTGTCGATGAGCCCGGTGTTGACATTAATCCATGACATACTGTTAAAAGCGCGAATTTTCTCTGCTTGGTGCGGTGATAAAATAATGAATTTTATGCCGTATTCAATTAATAAGGTTACTGTTTTAGTATCGATAGCGGTTTCCGCGAGCCACATAGATTCTGGGAACCGGTTGAAGCGCTGAGTGAAATCCTGAATACCCCATTCAATTTGAGTTCGTTTATCGTCATCGCTGGCAAGAGGCATAATTACATGGTTGTATACTTGGGCGATTGCGTTTCCGTGTCCATTATTAAGTTCAATACTTTTTTTATCCGCCTCAAGTATTTTTTTATATGTTTGCGGAATATGCTGTTCAATCCACTGTATAAGAGTAGGACCGAAGTTAAAGCTGAAATAAATATAGTTGTTTACTATTTCATTTATGAGATTTTCTTCATTTAACACTCGCGAACAAGTGTTAGGTGTATAACATTCCGCCGCGATACGTTCGTTCCAGTCATGAAAAGGATAAGCGGAATCTTGAAGTTCAATTTGTCCCGTCCATGGGTTTTCGCGAGGGGGCTGATAAAAATGACCGTGTATAATTGTATATTTATTTTTCATAATTCACCGTTAAATATTTAACTCTTAGCTAATTAACTTTTTTAAGCAAAAGCAAAAAGTATTCCCGATACTCCGGTGTTTTTATATAAAAGCTAATTAATTATGCCGCCATTAAATATATT
>JAGGZS010000180.1 GCA_021161885.1 bacterium | reverse complement strand
TTATTAATCGGAAAAAATCGATTATTTTATTTTTCAAATAAATCCGAACTCCTTTTTTAATCCCATAAATTTTTTATTTTTTCCAAGTAAGCTAAAGATTCACGGGCGGCGGCTTTAGGAAAATCCTGATAAGGATAAAGTTCCACGGTTACATAACCTGTATATCCCTTATCGCGCAATAAATTAAGCACCGGTGTAAAATCAATTTCACCGTGCCCGGGGATAAGATGTTCATGTTTTCTGCCGGCTATATCTTCGAGATGGATATGTTTAATGTACGGGAACAGTTTATCTACTGCGCCGCATAGATTTTCGTTCACGCAGTGGAAATGTCCTATGTCAAAATTTACTCCTATCCATCTGGAATCAAAATTTTTCAAAAAATCAAACATTTCAGAACTGTGTTCAATTAAGAGTTCTGGTTCGGGTTCAATAAGCAGAAAAATTTTTTTCTGCTCAGCGTGTTTGAGCGTTTTTTTTATACCCTGTTCAAAAAGGTTCAGCAAAGCCTGCCTGTTTGTTTTATTATGGACAGATATTTGTCCGCCCGGTTCCGTTGATATTGAAGGGATATTTAATTTAGCGGCGGCATTTATCGCGTTAATGGTGTGTTGTAAACGCAGATTTCGCACCTGCGGGTCAGGATCAATCCATGACGGATTATATGTATCGCCCCGGGCAAAAAAGGTGAACGCGTTTAAATTTACCAAAGCAATAGATAAATCATCCGCTGTACTTTTAAGCTCTTTATAATCACAATCCGTAAAATCAGGCGGATAAAGATGCGGTTTATCGCATAAAATTTCAATGCCCGAGTATCCGCAGCCAGCTAACTGCCTGATTGAATCTAATAGAGAAAAATTCTTGAACGCGTTTGTGCTGAATGACAGTTTCATATTATTTTTTATAAAATAAATTTTGGGTTTTGCGAATAAAATTTATTTGGATTATCGTAAACCAATTTGCTTATATCCTGTTCTGCAAACCCGCATTGCGACATTTTATAGCAGGTCATAGGCACCATAAGCGGATCGGAGTAACCCCAGTCTGCGGAACTGCTTATCATCATTCTTTCAACGCCGTATTGTTTAAGCAGTTCAATCGCCCGTTCCGATGACATTTTAGTAACCGGATAAAGAGTCAGTCCTGCCCAGTATCCTGCGTCATAGGTCAATTTAATTGTTTCCTCAATGTTGTGGTCTACAAGCACCATGCGCGGGTCGAGTTTTTCTTCCTCAAGAATTTCAAGTGTTCTTTTTGTCCCCTCAAGTTTATTATTATGAGGCAGATGGATAAGTATCGGCATATTATTTTTTTTACCGATCTGAAGTTGAGCCCTGAAAATTTCTTCTTCGGCATCGGTTTGAATATCGAATCCGATTTCACCTACGGCGACTACGGTATCTCGGCTAAGATACATTTGCATTCCTTTAACGACTTTCCACGCTACATCCAGATTATTCGCTTCCTTAGGGTTAAGCCCGATACAGGTAAAATGTTTTAATCCATACTTTTTAGCACGTTGAGATTCGAACTCTATTAATAAATCGAAATAATCAAAAAAACTTTCTGCGTATTTTCTATCGTGTCCCAGCCAGAAAGAAGGTTCAACTACAGCCTGAATACCAGCTACCGCCATTTTTTGATAATCGTCGGTAGTGCGCGCAAGCATATGAATATGCGGTTCAATTATTTTCATGACATCTCCCAATTAAGTTATAGGTTACGAAAAAAAGCCATCGCTTTTTCCGCTGCGAAAAGCGGTATGTTTGAATATGTGTAAAGTTCGACAGTTAAAAACTTATTATATCCGAAATCGTTTAAATAATCCATCAATTTTTTAAAATCAATATCACCTTCACCCGGAATAAGATGAAAATGCTCTTTGTTTTTTATGTCTTCAATATGAATGTTGAAAAAATGGCTGCTGTAATCTGATATGGTTTCCTTAAGATTTTCTTCGGCTACAACGCTATGTCCTACATCAAAATTCAAACCAAGCCAAGGCGAGTTAAAATGATCGATTATTTCCATAGCTTCCTGCGTAGTTCCGATAAGCAAATTAGGTTCAGATTCAATACCAATACGAATTTTTTTCGACTGAGCAACGCTTAAAATTTCGGACAAAGATTGACGAAAAACGCTGATTTGCCGGTCTTTGGCAATATTATCGAGTAAAAGTCCTGATGTCAAACTTACCATAGGAGCACCGACCTGCACGGCAAAATCAATGCACCATAATGTAAAATCTATCCTAACACGCCTGACTTTTTCGTCGAGATTAGATAATGAAGGCTCAAAACAGTTTGAGCCGGCAGACGACCCGGCAAGATAAACAGCGGTATTGGCATTTATATTTGAAATTTTTAATTTATGCTTATTGATTAACTTGGCTGTCTCAGAAATTTTTTCAGGATTTTCCCTCAAAACATTTCCGTGCGGGGCATCAGCAAGTATCTCGATCCCTCCATAACCGCATTTGGCAATCGATTCAACAGCATATTCAAGTGAATGGTTTGTAAACGCGTTGGAACTGAAAGCGAAGCGGGCGGTATCTATAGAGACATTCATTATTTTGCGTCCGGTTTTTTGCAAAATATTATGGTAACATTATCGCCAAGCCGGCTAATAAGGTCGATATTGACATAACAAACAGTATCGTCTGTTCCTTCGGGCAGAGGATTATCGAACATTGTGTTCGGATCGTGATAAGTTGTTATAATGGAACCTTCTTCTTGAGCGTAGAAAAAACCGTCAAAAAACTGGGAACCGGTATAAATCCATCCGATATGAGCCATAGGCTTTTTTGTCTGATTGTCGTAGACGAAATCTTCGATACGCCAACGGTTATCGGAATCATTATCTGTTTCAACAAAAATTTCCGCCGTATCCGCTTTAACAGATAACTCTGCCCCGGGAAATTCAGCAGGAGCACCGTATTTCAGCCCTAAAAGCAGTAAAGCTGTCTGAAGATAAACAGGATACGTTTCTGTAGTAAAAATAGATTCATGAGTCCTGCCCCACGTTGTGCAAAGCACAAGCTCAATGACCCCTTCGCGCTGGTTTACACGGGCAGGTATTTTTATCTCACCCTTATTTTTATCTAAAATGACTGTTCCGATACGAAAGATTCCATCCGCTATTTTTTCAATTTCAGCTTTTTTTATATCTTTAGGAGCTTCTCCAGCACTTCGGGAACGGTCAAGCCCATTGGGATACACCCAAGACACATTAAAAAGGATTACCGTTAAAATAATTATTAAAAAATTTTTTATGCTCATTATTTTTTTCTGCAATTCATTTGCTTTAATCTTTCAAACAGTATTCAAGAGCAATAACGGCATATGCGGTGCATAAATTTTTATCAGATTCCCACCAGCGGTTGTTTGTATTTACCCAGTACCCGTCCGGTGATTGTGTTTCAGCTAATTTTTCTGTTAAATCGTTTCTCCAGTTATTAGATTTTCCTGAATTATCTTTTATAATATCATTCCCGTAAGAATACATAGCCTTAGCAAATGTATGGTATGAATAAAAAAGCCCTTGCAGCCCCATTCCCGGGTTTTCTTCAAGTGTATAATGTGAACAAATCCAGTCGTAAGCGGCTTTTACCCGAGGATCATCTTTTTTTACATTGGCGTAAAGAAAACTTTTTAATCCGGCGTAGGTCATTGATCCATAAGATGTGGTCGATCCTTTTACTTTACTTTCGCCGGGCAGATAAACAAATCCGCCGTCATTGCCTGCCCATTTCTGGTCGTTTGATTCGCTTCTGTTCTGGCATCTCTGGATAAAAGTAAGAGCTCTCTGCCATGTTTGATCGTCAGCGGGCAGTCCGCTGTCTTTCAGGGCTTCAAGAGCGGTTTGCAGATTGGATAAATCAGGACGTATCCGGCTTCCGTATCCGATCCCCCCGTAATAGTCGTTTTCTTTTGTGTAGCCTTCACCTTCGTCAAATTGTGAATCTACAAGAAACGATTGCGCTTTTTTTATAACCTCTTTATATTTTTCGCTGTCAAGCGCGGACAGGGCTATAATGGTGTTAGCTGTTATGTAGTTAGGGAGTTCTTTATCGTAAATTGAACCGTCGCCGTGCTGGAGAGAGATTAAATATTTTGCCGAAACTTTCATCAGCATACCGTCATTTTTAGTATATTTTTTCGGCGAGCCGGCAAAAGCGCGCAGCACAATAGCGGTTACACCGGGGTGATTCGACCATGAACCTTGTTTGTCCATATTTTTTCGTAAATAAGCAATACCTTTTTCTACGGCTCGCTGCGCTTCGTTTCTTAACGAAATATCCAACGATTTATTATCAGTTTCTTGAGCAATCACAGATAAAGACGAAAAATTAAGCATACAGGCTAATATAACTAATCGTATTATAGATTTAAACAGCATAAGAAAAAAACCTCCATTCTTACGGTATGAATCTGCCCACCCTTACGGGTCGCCGTTCTACGGCTACAACCCAAAGCAAGCCAGAG
>JAGGZS010000201.1 GCA_021161885.1 bacterium | reverse complement strand
TCATTATTTATTAATATTTATAATTTAGCGATAGGATATTTAACAGTAATTTTATGAATCTTAGTTTGATAAGAAAGACACATAAATATCAATTCCTTTTATTTTTATTTATTTTTTTGTTTGTTGCCGTAATGGATTGTTATTGTTTAATGCAAAGACCTTTAATCCATAAAGTCAAACGCGGCGAGACTCTCTGGGAAATAGCTGTCAAGTACAATGTCCCTTTAAATAAACTAATTGAAGCTAACAAGTTAAAAAATATCAACAAGCTAAAAATTAACCAATCCCTTATAATCCCTATCAATGAAATAAATTTTTCTACCGATTCATCCGCAAAAACGTTAGAACGCACAGGGGTTTATTACCGCCTAAAAAAAGGGGATACATTATGGGATATTTCAAGGAAATATAAAGTATCTATCGAGAAAATTACGGCGGAAAACAATATCATCTCGCCCACCAGGTTAAAAGTAGGTGAAGTGCTGTTTATTCCTATGTCCGCAAAAAATCTCGACCGTATGAGTTATCTTGACAGGATGAAATTAGAAATACGTAAACAGATAATGCTGCCCAAAAACGTAAAAATGAGGCGCTGGCAGTATATTGTAATACATCATAGCGCAACAGATTCGGGAAGCGCAAAATCGTTTAATTATTATCATAAGTACAAAAGACATATGACTAACGGGCTTGCTTATGATTTCGTTATTGATAACGGACACGGCGGACCGGACGGCAAACTGGAAATCGGCAGCCGATGGCGTAGACAAATTCAAGGCGGGCATGTTAAATCGGATTATTACAATAACTATGGTATAGGGATTTGTCTCGTAGGCAATTTCACAAGATACGCACCCACGGAAAAACAGTTTAACAAACTTGTAGCGTTAGTGAATGTTCTTCAGGATATGTGTTCTATACCCTTGAGCAGGGTCGTGGGGCACGGAGGTATCAAGAAAGAGTACACAGAGTGTCCGGGCAGGCTGTTTCCTATGCGCCGGCTGAAAAGCAATTTGCGGTTTTAAGGTTTAAACCGCACGAAAACCTCTGAACGCTGCATTTTTATCTCTATAAAGATTTTCAGCAATATTTAGCGATTCATTGAGTTTTTTATTATAATAGTTCACCATTAATATTTTATTCGCGTTCAATAACGCTTCATAAAATTCGCTGTCTTCAAGTTCCGTAAAATTGACCGCGAGAAGATCGGAATTTTGATGTTTGTTGTCGTAAAAATCGGCGCAGTCCTTAAGCAGTCCCATTTCAAGCGCCTTATAATATAGTTCTGATCCGGGATAGGGTGTAACAGGCCTGATTGTGCGCATTTGAGCGCAGTCGTCATATTTTAGTAAAAAATCAATGTTTTTCTGAAGAACTTCTTTATTATCCCCGAAATTACCGAATATGATGTTAAACCCCGGGCTTATTCCTTCGGCCATTGTGTTTTCGATTCCACGGATTATCTGTTTTGATGTAAGTTTTTTGTTCATATTTCGCAGCACTTTATCGTCCATAGATTCTATACCGTAATTAATAAATACACATCCTGCTTGTTTCATTAATTTTATTACGTCGCGGCTTGCGTAATTCAGTCTGCCGTTGCAACCCCATCTAATATTAAGATTAGCGTTTATAAACGATTCGCAAATATTTATAGTTCTGTTTACTGAGGACATAAGCAGTTCGTCCGCGAAATAAATATATGTAACAGCATAATCTTTTTGAAGAAATTTTATTTCCTCAATAATGTTTTCACTGCTTCTGGGCCTGTGTCCTTTATCCATACGGTAACAAAAATTGCATTTGAACGGGCATCCGCGTCCAGATAACATAGATACAACAAAATCGGTTCTTTTGCAATTCGGTTGACGTAAAAGGCGGTAATATTGCATCGGAAACAAGTGGTACGCCGGAAACGGTATTGAATCGATATCCTGAATTAAAGGTCTTCTTTCGTTTATGATTACCTCTTGTCCCGATTTATACGCTATACCTTTTACTCTTGACAAAGCGCTACGCTTTGACAATGCCTCAAGCAGTTCAACAAATGTTATCTCTCCTTCGCCTATAACTATTGCGTTGGCTTGTGTTAGTTTTATGAAAAATTCAGGTTCTGGTGAAGGGCCATGTCCGCCAAGCACATAAAAAGGTCTGTTTTTCGATTCGTTTATTGCATTGGAAATGCCAATTAATTTTTTATACTGGTAATATCCGGCGATAATTCCTAATCCTACAACATCATACTCATTCTCATCGAGATATTCGGTAAGATGACTGTCAGGATAATGATGCACATCCTGGTTGTAAATATCCACATCATGTCCGGCGTTCAATGCGGCGGAAGCTATGTAGCCAAGCCCGAGAGGAAAATGATGAATATATGAATCGTTATTATAAACAACTAATAAAATACGCATTTTCATCTCCTGAATTTTGATTAAATTTTGTATTTTTAAGCAAAAGCAATTAACATTCCCGATTTTTTATAAACCGTATTGAAAATAAAGGTATAATATTTGCGTATAAGAAAATTATAATGATAAATTTTTTGATAACCGGAGCATATAAATGAAAATTATAGGTGTGATAACCGCCCGAATGGGTTCGTCAAGGTTACCTGAAAAAGTGTTAAAAAGAATCTGCGGGAAATCTATTTTCGAACACCATGTTGAACGGCTTAAAATGGTCAAAGGATTAGATGAAATATGGCTTGCCACATCAAAGGAAAACAATAATCAACCATTGATAGATGAATCAAAAAGATTAAAAATACCACATTACGCAGGTGAAAAAGAAGACGTTTTAGAACGCCATATCGCAATAATCAATAAGACCGGCGCTGATGCGGCGCTGCGCATTACCTGCGATTGCCCCTTATTTAATTTTGAGCTTGCAGCTGAATATATAAAACTTTTTCAGAACAATAAATACGATTATATGTATTGTTCCAATATGACTATGCTTTGCGGTACAATTGCTGAATTAATATCCGCGAAATCCCTTATTGAATCTCATAAACATTATAAGGGGCACGCCATAACACAGTATATAAAAGAAAACCTTAATTTTTTCAATACACAAGGCGTTGATATACCTAACGAACTTTGCAGGCCGGATATACGCTTAACAATAGATTACCAAGAAGATTTCGATGTAATTACTCGAATATATAAAGCATTGTATAAAGGAAATCCTCTATACCTTAAAGATGTGTACCGCTTTCTTGACGATAACCCCGAAATAGCTTTAATCAACAGAAATGTTCTGGTTACCCCGTGCAATATATACGGAGATAACCTGCTTGGACGGCCTTTGTACTCTATCGTTAAGCGGGGCGATAATTATGTTATCATAGACAGCCGAAAAAAAATTGTAGAATATAAAGATTTTTTAGGCAAAATAACAAAACTTTTCAAAATAAATCATTAAATATCGGAGATTAATATGCGCAAAACAGCTAACCCTTACGAATTTGATGTGCAAACCGACCGGACCGACCAATCATATTTTGTGCACGAAGTAGGCAGTATGTCGCATCTTGAACAGGAATTAGGTAAAGCGTATCTTGATTATAGGGAAAAATGGAAAAAAGCGACCGAACAAAAGTATCTGTTACCATTTCCGTTGCATATAGACATAGAACTCAAAAATGCTTGTAACCTGCGTTGCGCTATGTGTTTCAGGCAAATTAACACAGATAGAAAAATCGGCGGGACTATGTCCGATGAACTGTTCGCGAAAATAATAGACGAATGCGGGGCAAAAGGGTTGCCGGCAATAAATTTCGGGCTGGGAAGCGAACCTCTTTTATCCAAGGATTTACCTGAAAAAATAAAAACAGCTAACCAAAAAGGGATCATAGACTGTATGTTCCACTCAAACGGTATGCTGCTTGATAAGGAAATGACCGAAAAATTGCTTCATAGCGGACTTTCAAAAGCGATGTTTTCCATCGATGCGTTTTCTAAAGAAACTTATGACAAAGTCCGTATCGGCGGTGATTTCGATACTGTAATGAAAAATGTAACTTATTTCATAGAACGGCGTAATCAGTTAGGTTTAAAGTTACCCATAGTGCGTGTTAGTTTTGTGCGCACTAAACTTAACGAGTATGAAGTCGACGATTTTCTAAGTTACTGGCAAGGCAAAGCGGATTACGCGTCTATACAGGAATTTGTAAATCCATCCCAGAAACTTGACAGTGGGCTTTGCCCTGATGAACATAAGTTTTCATATGTGCCGAAAAAATTTGTTTGTGAACAGCCATGGCAAAGATTATCTATAGACTACGAAGGTTACGTTTACCCTTGCTGTAAAGATTATGAATGGGTAATGAAAATGGGTAACGTAAACGAACAGCCCATAGAAGAAATATGGAATTCAACTAAAATGAATAATCACCGCAAACTGCATCTTAACGGTCAATACCATAAAATACCCACATGCAGAAAATGCGTGGAGTCTATGAATTATCTATTCTGAGAATTTATCGATTTGGGTAATTTATCTCACAACAGTAAACATCTTATGTGGAAAAACTGCTGGCTGCGTTAAGACAGCCAAATAGAGGAATATCTTTCTTGTATATAAAATTATAAAAATGAATAATCACCGCTTTATATGTGGTCTTGAATACTTTTCTATATACCATT
>JAGGZS010000109.1 GCA_021161885.1 bacterium | reverse complement strand
GTATTTAATACTATATTTCTTAATATTTGTACAACACTTTTTATCAAAAATACATTTTTTTTCGAGTTTTAAATAAAAATAACTTAAAAAATTGTATTAATTCGATTTTATAGCTGCCTGAGCCGCCGCTAAACGAGCAATAGGAACTCTATATGGTGAACAACTTACATAATTTAATCCTGTTGCGTGGCAAAACTCAATAGAACTTGGTTCGCCGCCATGCTCGCCGCAAATTCCGATCTTCAAATTCTTATTTACGCTGCGCCCGAGTTTAACACCCATTTCCACAAGTTTTCCGACACCGTTTTGATCAAGTTTCTGGAACGGATCGTCAGGTAAAATACCTTTTTCCACATAATCCGGTAAAAATACTCCCGCGTCATCCCTGCTGTAACCGAATGTCATCTGTGTTAAATCGTTAGTGCCGAAACTAAAAAATTCCGCTTCATTAGCTACTTCATCGGCAAGCAAAGCGGCTCTTGGAATTTCAATCATAGTGCCTATTTTATAATCTAACTCTATAGCGTATGAGCTAATAACTTCTTTTGCCACTTTAATAATTTCATCTTTTAGTATTTTAAGTTCTTTTACATCGCCAATAAGAGGAATCATTATTTCAGGAATAACGTTGATGTTTTTGTCTTTCTTAACTTCGCAGGCGGCTTCAATTATCGCGCGTCCCTGCATACGGGCTATTTCCGGATACGTTATGGCAAGACGGCATCCGCGATGCCCGAGCATCGGGTTAAGTTCTTTTAAATTTTCTATTTTAGTTTTAAGGTTTTCTATAGAAACTCCCAATTCCTCAGCTATTTCAGCTATAGCATTTTCTTCATGTGGCAAAAACTCATGCAATGGCGGATCAAGAAGCCTAATAGTTACCGGCAAACCGTCCATAACCTCAAAAATTTCCATAAAATCTTGCTTTTGTATAGGAAGCAGTTTTGCGAGGGCTTTTTCCCTGCCTTTAAGATCAGAGGCCAAAATCATTTCTCTCATTGCTTTGATGCGTCCGCCTTCAAAAAACATATGTTCGGTTCTGCAAAGACCTATTCCTTCAGCCCCGAAATCACGGGCGACTTTAGCGTCATGAGGCGTATCAGCGTTGGTTCTTACGCCGAGAGTGCGAATTTCATCTGCCCATCCCATTAAAGTAGCGAATTCACCGCTAAGTTCAGGTGTTACTCGTTTTACCTCGCCGATAAATATTTCACCTGTTGAGCCGTCTATAGAAATGATATCGCCTTGCTTAACAACAGTATCTCCGACCCTAAACGATTTTGCCGCATAATTAATTAATACAGCGCCGCAACCTGCCACACAGCATTTACCCATACCCCGAGCGACAACCGCCGCGTGCGAAGTCATACCGCCTCTAGCAGTAAGGATACCTTGAGCGGCATTCATTCCGCCGATATCTTCAGGGGAAGTTTCTATTCGCACAAGAATTACTTTTTCACCTATTTCCGCTTCAACCTCAGCGTCATGAGCGTTAAAAACAACTTTACCTACAGCCGCTCCCGGGGACGCTGGCAATCCTTTAGCGATTTCCTTTTTATCAGCTTTATCTTTTGGATCAAATGTCGGATGAAGCAGTTGGTCAAGCTGAGCTGGTTCTATACGAGAAACAGCGGTTTTTTTATCAATCGCTCCTTCATTAACCATATCCGTGGCGATTTTCAAAGCCGCTTTGGCGGTACGTTTTCCGGTTCTTGTCTGTAACATATAAAGGCGTCTGTTCTGAATAGTAAACTCTATATCCTGCATATCTTTATAATGGTCTTCAAGTTTTTTGTAAACTTCAACCAAAGCGTTATATGCTTCAGGCATAATTTCTTCAAGACTAATTTGGGTGCTGTCGGTTTTATTAGCTTTATTTATGGGCTGAGGTGTCCTAATACCGGCTACAACATCTTCACCCTGAGCGTTCTGAAGGAATTCACCGTAAAATTTCTTTTCGCCGGTCGATGGGTCGCGGGTAAAAGCCACTCCGGTGGCGCAGTCATCGCCCATATTTCCGTAAACCATTGCCTGCACGTTAACTGCTGTACCCCAGTTATGCGGGATATTGTTAAGTTTACGATATTTTATAGCCCTGTCATTGTTCCATGAACCAAATACCGCTGTTATCGCTCCCCAGAGCTGTTCCATAGGGTCGGTTGGGAAATCTTTGCCGGTAACCTCTTTTATTTTCTGTTTAAATACAGGAACCAATGATTTCAAATCATCTGCGGTTAAATCGGTATCCGCTTCAGCGTTTTTTTCTTCTTTTTTGGCTTCAAGAGCATGTTCAAGCACTTCGGAATCCATATCCATAACCACATTAGAATACATCTGGATAAATCGCCTGTAACTATCCCAAGCAAACCTGTCGTTCCCTGTTTTTCTTATGATACCCTCAACTATTGTATCATTAATTCCAAGATTAAGAACGGTATCCATCATGCCGGGCATCGATACCCTCGCGCCTGAACGCACGGAAACTAAAAGAGGATTTTTTGGATCATTAAATTTCATGCCCATAGCGGATTCAAGTTTGCTTAAATTATCTTTAACGCTCTGTTCAAGCGTTTCAGGAAAAGTCTGGTTATTCTGATCATAATAGATGCATGCTTGCGTGGTAATTGTAAAACCGGCCGGTACCGGTATGCCAAGATTGGTCATTTCAGCTAAGTTTGCCCCTTTGCCTCCTAACAAATTCTTCTGCTCTGCTGACCCTTCCGCTTCTTTATTACCAAAAAAATACACATATTTTGCCATAATTAATTAAACTCCCCATTTTAGGTTATAAATTAGTATTATTTGCTTTCAATTAAAATTAAAAATGTTT
>JAGGZS010000004.1 GCA_021161885.1 bacterium | reverse complement strand
TTGAATTTCAGCGTATTTATCATTATATTATTTTAGTCTTATTAATTTTAATAAGGTTAAAATATTTAACTTAAATTAACTGTTGATTTTAACTGCTTATCAACAATATAATTAATCTTTTAATCTTTAAAATTTAAGCTATGAATAAAACAGGATAATTTATATGAAAATATTACTTATTAACCCGCCAAGAATAAAAAAAAATATGCCCACATTAAGGGACGAAATTTGTTTTCAGGACGTTTCCTATATCCCCTTCCCGATTAGGCTTGCACAAGTAGCCTCTGTTTTAAGAAAACAATTTCCGTCCTATGATATTGATGCCGTCGATGCCAACGCTTATGGTTACGACTATGATGAACTGGAAAAACATATAGGTTCAGCAGATGTCATGATTTTTCAATCCGCCGCAGGGATTATCAAAGAAGATACCCGAGCAGCCGCGTTGATGAAAAAAATTAATCCGAAATCAAAAACAGTGATTATCGAATCAGTTGTAGCGCCGATTTATCCGGAAAGATTTTTGAGCGATTTTAACGATGTCGATATAATCCTTCAAGGTCAACCTGAAGTTGTAATACCTGATATTATAGGTTCTATTGATGATTTATTATCCGTAAAAGGAATCTCTTACAGGGATTCCTCCGGCAAAATAGTAAATAACGGACCGGCGGATATCTTAACCGATCTGGATTCACTGCCGTTCATGGCGTATGACCTTTTTCCCATGGAAAAATATTCCATAAGCATTCTCAATGCTCCTATGCACGAAAAGGTTATACCCGGAATAAGAATACGCACAACCCGAGACTGCCCTTACGGATGTCCATTTTGCATCATTGGTTCAACTAAATTAAGAGGTTATGACAAAAAATGGAAATATATGTCGGTAAAAAGAGCGGTTGATGAAATAGAATTCGCTATAAACGAATACGGAATTTGGGGCTTTTTTTTCTGGGACGAAACATTTACTCTGGATAAAAAACGGACACTTGATTTTTGTGAAGAGATTCTAAAAAGACAGCTCCGCTTTGAATGGCGCTGCTTAACCCGTATCGATTGTGTAGACACGCAACTGCTTAGGATGATGTACCGATGCGGCTGCCGTCAAATAGAATTCGGGCTTGAGGCAGGTGATACTGAATCACGAAAAAAACTGCACAAAGATTTTTCTAATGAACAAGCCGTATCCGTTATAAAAGAATGCAAACGGGCGGGAATCAGGGCTAATGCGGATATGATTGTCGGTATGCCTTGGGAATCAAAGGACACTTTAAATAAAACATTGAAGCTCGCTAAAAAACTTAACGCCGATAACCTTCACCTTACCATGGCATTTCCTTACCCTCACACCGCGTTTTATGACATAGCAGGGAAAGAAAATCTTCTTAAAATTGATGATATATATGACCTTATGATTAATCAAAGGGTTCGAATAGGCGCTGAACCTTTTGTAAAAACCCGTTATTTGTCGTCAGCAGATTTAGAGATAGGCTGGAAAAAAATACGAGCCGGCGTAAATAAATATTATGTTATACGTAAAACCCTTTTAGAACCGTTTAGCTTTGTAGAGGTTTTTTTATCCTGTAAAACCCCTGAACAATTTTTCTGTCTACTTAAAAAAGCGGTCCGGCGGTTTTTTAAAACAATTTTTTTGCGTGGATAATGAATTTGTTGAAAAATAAAAAAATAATCCATATTTGCAGCTCCCTCGTTTACGGCGGCGGGGAAGAACATGTGCGGACAATTTTGGCTTACCTGCAAAATCGTGGTGTTCCCGTATGTGCCGCAGTACCTGAAGGGACACAGCTGTATAACATTTTGAAAAAAACAGGGATAGAGGTTTTCCCTTTATATATAGGGCATAAATTCCATATCAAATCGGTTTACAAATTATGCGGATTGTTAAGAGCCCATTGTATCACCTTGATTCATACACATAACCGGCGTGAAGACCTTATAGGCGCTATTTGCGCTAAAATGCTCAATATTGCGTCTGTAACAACCATTCACGATCGAATCAATATGGACCAAAACGGCAATAAAGTTGTTTCGTTTGGCTCTTCGGTTTACCATTTTATTTTAAGGAATTGTTTTGATGCGTTAATTACAGTATCTAAAGCTACTTACGACGATATATCAGCTTGCGCCAAAGTAAACAGAGAAAAGGTATATCACGTTATCAACGGGCTTGATTTAAAAAGAATTATTCCTTCAATCAACAAAAATGTGATGAAGCGAAAAATAGGGTTGAATGAAAACAAAAAAATTATAGGTTTTGTGGCTCGTATACGAAATTCTTCATTTGGCAAAAAGGGAATATTGTACCTGATAGAAGCGGCTGTTGAAGTTGCTAAATATTATCCGAACTCGAAATTTGTTGTATCCGGTGAAGATGATGAAGCGGCAAAAATACTCAAAAAAATATGCGCGAAAAAAAAAATATCGGATTATTTCGTTTTTCTCGGGTACAGAAAAGATGTTATAGATATAATGCAGTGTTTTGATATGTTAATCTGTCCTTCTTTATTTGAAGGACTTCCGCGAGTAGTCCTTGAAAGCATGGCGTTAGGTGTTCCGGTAATAGGCTCTAATGTTGACGGAATACCCGAGGTAATTGACGACGGCAAATGCGGTTATCTTGTCCAGCCAAAAGATGCTTCAGCTTTAGCTGACCGGATATTACGGTTACTGAAAAATCAAGATACCCTTTTGAAATTTGGAAAAAATTCAGCTGAAAAAATAAAAAAACAGTTTAGGGCGGAATTATCTGCCGAGCAGACAGAACAAATATACATTAAAATTTTAGAAAAAAGACAATGAAATCAGGAAAACTAAATATCTGCATAGTAACAAGAATCACCACTGACCACAGTTTCGGGGGAATGCAGGATTACGTAAACCTTCTCGCAAAAGGTTTTGCAAAAAGAGGCAATAAGGTTTTTATTATCACTACCGCATTGCCCAATAAAAATACCGACGAGATACGCACTCAATATAGCGGTTTAATAGAAACCCATTTTATAAAAAATACCCGTTGCGGAAGTTACAGGAAAAACTTTTTTACTAAAGCATATCGAAAATATATAGAAATTAATCAGCGGGATAAAATAGATATCATTCACGGACAAAGCGCTGCTGCTTTAAAATTTATCGGCAAAACAGATATTCCCGTTATCACATCCTTGTTTGGTGTGGGGTACTGCGAAACCCCTTATCAACAGTTGATATTTCCTAGATTATCATTTATGGATAAACTGAAATTTATTTATAAATGGCCTAAAATAACCGTTTCAATGCGATATATGTATCAGGCGGCGGCTGGGGCGGATAGGATTATTTTAATCAGCAGATTTTCTAAACGGGAACTGAAACGCGTATTGCCCGGCTTTCCTCATCATAAAATATCCGTAATCCATTGCGGAGTGGAAAATATCGGTTTTGACATAAAAGACAAGCGGAAACTTAAACAAAAACTCGGCATTAAAAAAACTTTGGTTTTGTCTGCCGGTCGGATAGAACCTCAAAAGGGTATACATATACTGCTTCAGGCATGGAGACAAAAAAATGAGGCGAACGCCGAGCTGGTTATTTTGGGGGACGGTTCATATTTGCCTCACCTTAAAAAATACGCTGAAAAATATAATATAAAAAATTGCTCTTTTAAAGGCAAATTACCGCAAGATGAATTTTTTGAATATTTCGGCGCGGCGGATCTGTTTGTATATCCCGAACTTACTAAACCCGCATTCGGGCTGGTGGCGGCTCAGGCTTTAGCTCACGCAACACCTGTTATCGGCGCCGACCACGGCGCTATACCAGAAGTGATAGGCGCCGCGGGATTATTATTCATTCCCGGAAACTCAAACGATTTAAGCGATAAACTTGATTATTTTCTTCAACATCGCGAAAATTGGAATTTTATGCGAAAAAAAGCGCAGCAGCGCGTTGCGTCATTTTTCTCTGTAGATGAAATGGTTAAACAAACCTTAACGGTTTTTTATTCTGAACTTAAAAAGAAACGAAAAAAATGAAAATAGTTTATATCGGCGGTGAACCGATACCGGGCAACGCCGGCGGATCAGTACATTTTATGGAAGCGGCTTGCGGCTTGGTTAAACTAGGTCATTGCGTACTGGCGATCGTTCCGGCTATGGATAAATTTCATAGAAAAGAAGTTTATAAGGGATTAAACATAATTCGGGTGCCTATGATTTTCAAAGGGAAAACATTCACTATTGCTTCTCTTAAAGCATGGAAAGATATAAAATGCTTTGAGCCGGATATCATTCTTGAACGATTCGTTACTTTCGGCGGAACCGGCGCTTTGTTCTCTAAAAAGTTCGGGACAAAACTTGTTCTGGAGGTGAACAGCCCCCATACCGATGAATTGATTTACAGGCTGAAAATAAAAAACAGGTTTTTAAAGAAAATCCTTATGTCATGGCGTAATTTTCAGTTCAACCACTGTGTTAAGGCATTTGGTCCTTTAAAAACAATTGTTCCCGATGAAAAAAAATTTGTTGAAATGCAATGGGCGGCTAATTGCGATCTGTTCGATAAAAAATTTATTAACCCTAATCTGGTAAAAAAACTAAAAGAAAAAATCGGATTAAGCGATGAACCTGTTATCGTTTTTCTCGGCACTTTTCGTAATTGGCACGGTGTGAATCGGTTGCCTGATATAGTAAATCGAGTAACTAAAAGAATTCATAGTGCGAAATTCCTTTTAATAGGCACAGGCAATGAATGCGAAAATGTTAAAAATAAATTTTTTGCAATGGGATTAGATAAATCTGTTATTTTAACAGGGCAGATAGATTATAAAGACGTGCCGCTTTACCTGTCGTTAGCTCAGATAGGCATAGCCCCTTATGACAGGACTGCTTATCCGCCTTTACTGCAGTTTGGCTTTTACTGGTCGCCGCTTAAAATATTCGAGTATATGTCGGCAGGGTTGCCGGTTGTAACAATAGACATTAATCCCCTTAATAAAATAGTAGCGGATAATGAAAGGGGTTATTTAGTAACCGAAAACGATTGGGATTTATTTGCCGATAAAATAATTTATTTGTTAAAAAATAAAGAAAATTGTAATAAAATGGGAGAATCGGCCTGTCTATATGTCAAACAACATTATAGCTGGCCGTTACACGTAAATCAACTTAATGAATTATTGTTAACACTGGTTAAGGATTAATTAATGGGTAAAAATATAGTTTACGACGCAAGAGTTTGTGACGGAAAAATACACGGCATATCTCAAGTTGCCGAACAGCTGCTTAAACAGATAATTAAACTTGATACGGATAATAACTATATTGTTTTATGCAATAATAATTATATTCAGGAAAAAATCCCAAAAAAGAAAAATGTAACTTATAAAAAATTAACATCTAAGGTTTATTCCATACATGAACAATTTGAGGTTCTGAATATTTCTAAAAAATGTAAAGCGGATTTATATCACAGTCCTACTTTTACTGCGCCGTTGTTTGCGGATTTTCCGGTGATAATAAATATACACGATCTTATCCCGCTTGTTTACCCTGAATTTTTTCCTATTAAATATGCTCTTTATTATAAATTTTTTGTCAAAAAAATAGCAAAAAAAGCGATTAAAATTGTTACTTGCTCAGACAATTCAAAAAAGGATATAAGCAAATTTTTCGCTTTGCGTCCGTCTAAAATACTTGTGGCGTATAATAGTGTAACTTATAATGATAAGAAAAAAGTTAAGGCGGATAAGGTTGGTAATGAACTGAAAAATATTGATTTCCAATACCTTTTATATGTGGGCAATGAAAAACCTCATAAAAATTTCATTAACGCGGCTAAAGCATTTGATATACTTCAGCGAAAATGTCCGAGAAAACAACTTAAATTCGTGGCTGTGGGGATATCTAAAGAATTTTTCAGACAATCCGCTGTACATAATATTAAAAATATTATATGTATAAAATATCTTAATACAAAAAAACTGGAGATTTTTTATAAAAACGCTGGTATATTTTTATTCCCTTCTTTATATGAAGGATATGGTCTTCCGCCTTTGGAGGCGATGTCGTACGGCGTACCAGTTGTCAGTTCAAATTGTTCATCTATGCCTGAAATACTCGGTGATGCTTATGAACAGGTTAATCCTTGTGATCCTGATGAGGCAGCCAATGCTGTTTTCAGGATAATGCATCATGAGGCATTGCGTTCAAAACTAATTAAAAAGGGTTATTCGCAAGTGAAAAAATATTCATGGCTTAAATCAGCTGAAAAAATTGTAACCTTATATAAGGATATTTTACGATGAATAAAGTAGCTATTATTCATGACTGGTTAACCGGAATGAGAGGCGGCGAGAAATGTCTTGAAATTTTTTGCGAGTTATTCCCCCATGCTGAAATTTTCACTTTACTGCATATAAAAGGTAAAGTTTCTCCGATTATAGAATCTCATAAAATACATACTTCGTTTATACAGAAATTACCAAGGGTAGAGAAAAAGTACCGTTATTATCTGCCGTTTTTTCCGTCAGCGATAGAGAATTTTGATCTTACCGGATTTAATCTTGTTATAAGCAGCAGCCATTGTGTGGCTAAAGGGGTTATCCCTGACGTTAATTCACGGCATATTTGTTACTGTTATACTCCGATGAGGTATGCGTGGGATATGAGGCACGAATATTTTCCCCTAAAAAAACTTTCTTTCTATAAACGCAGAACCATACCTATTATATTAAATTATTTGCGTATGTGGGATGTTGCGTCTAATTCCCGTGTTGACGAATTTATCGGCATATCGAAATATGTGGCTAAACGAATTCATCGTAACTACAGGCGGTCGGCTTCTGTGATTTATCCGCCGGTTGATGCCGAATATTTTAAATTAAGCGAAAAACATGAAGATTTTTATCTTATTGTATCAGCCTTAGCCCCATACAAAAAGCTTGATCTGGCTATTGATGCGTTCAATGATTTGAAATATCCACTTGTAATAATCGGAACAGGGCAAGATGAGAAACGGCTTAAGAAAATGGCGAAAAACAATATAAAATTTCTCGGTTGGCAGCCTGATGAACAAGTGCACAAATACTATCGCAAGTGCCGTGCTTTTATTTTTCCGGGTAAAGAAGATTTCGGCATAACGCCTCTTGAGGCAATGTCATGCGGTAAACCGGTAATTGCGTATAATCAAGGCGGGGCCACGGAAACCGTTATAAATTATGTTCCGGGCAGAAAAAATTATACCGGTGTTTTTTTTAATGAGCAAACCACTAAGTCATTGTGTGATGCTGTGCAGATGGCAAGAAAACTCGAGTTTTATCCTAAAGAAATAAGAAAACACGCCCTTACTTTCGATAAAAAAGTTTTTATTGAAAATTTAAGAGAAAAATTCAAAGCGTATTTACCGGAATAAAGTTTTTAAGGCAGTTTTTCGGATATAATCGGTAAAATGGTGTTGCTGAATTTTTTCAACCTTTCTTGTGTCTGTTTAAAAGGAGCTTCTTCGTCTGGAGGAATAGGTGTCGACAGCCTTATTAACGCGCAACTGCTTTTCCTGTGCACAAGTTGTGTTACCGCGGCTAAAAATTGCTGCAGCAGATAATTAGAAGAAAAATATTTGCCGCTTTTATACCAGTAAAGATACATCCATTTTGAATTTCCATGGACAACAACAAGTTTTTGGGAGTCAAATTTCTTTTTTATAGGGGTATCAAAATGAATCTGCTCTTTATTTTCCACGATACTTCCCCCGCCCGATAAACAAAGTTCAGGCGGATGCGCGACTTTACGGTTATTCTGCGAATAAATAATACAAAAATAAACCGGTATCATATCATCTTTTTCATATTTTCTGAACATTACATCCGATGTTTCGAGAATATCTAAAGTTTTCTGGTCCATAGGTATTTCCATGGATTTCATGCCGTCAATCGTACGGGGTATGGATTGGGCGAATTCACGATTGTAAAATTCTACATTATAAAAAAATCCGAACCAAAGCACCAAGACAGAGAATCCAATAATAATAATAGAGATAACTATTTTTTTCGTGTTCATAATGATTCCTTTGATAAAGTTTTTTTACCGGATAACAATTTTTCAATACTGAACATTATTGTAAAGGCGACAATAAAAACGCCTATACCCGAGTAATCATGAAATTTACCTGTGGCGGTACCCACGCCAAACCAGTTAGCCACATAACATAACGCCGTTATACGTACCACATTTGAAGCTATGGCGCAAGGGAAAGCCGTAGCGAAAAGAATCCATTTTTTATATAAAGGCAGTTTACACATATATGAAAATAAAGCTCCGAATGCCAAAAGAGATATAAGCGACCTAAGTCCACTGCATACATCGCCTACAGTCATAACCCCTCCGTCCGCCGTATACAGCCTGCTTCCTTCCTGCACAACAAAAATATTAGACAACTCAACAATTTTAACAGCGATTGAGGTAGCGAAAAATTTAAGTTTTAAATTGATGTTTGCTATCCACGCTTCAGGAATAGGAACCATAAAAAATAAAAACAGGATCGGGAAAAAGCAAAGTTTACGAATCTCTTTACCGAGTATAAACGCTACAAGACCATATAAGGTAACCATCATAGCTAATCCGCCTAAGAAATAAAATCTCCATGCGGCGGCGAGTATTGTCATTATCAATCCTAATACCAAAAAAATAATTGTACCGCCCTGAGGTGTTTTTTTCCATGCTTTGGATAACTTATCCCGTTTTCTATACAGCAAAAACAAACTTATTAGCGGGATCAAAAAACCATGGCTGTAATAAGTGTCCGGAGCTATGAACCTTTCATACATCCATTCCCAAATGGGAATAAACGCAACTATGAAAACCGTAATTAGAATAAATCTCATTAGCCCTAATTTTTTCATACCATATAATTCCTTTATTAGTTTTGTATTAGTTTTGTATGTTATCTTTCGATTTTAATTTATTCTGAAAACTGTAAAACCGCAAAACGCAGTAATTGCCTATACAACAGCCTACCCCGGCCATAAGAGCATCGGTAATGTCGCAGTATCGAGATTGAATTATTGCCTGTATAACTTCAAGAATCATACCAGAACTAAACCCAACCATAAATGATTTTTTCGCAGACCTGTTTTGATTCATTATAGCCAATATCCCTAAAGGAACAAACATAAAAGTTTGTCCAAAAAAATCCGCGAAACTAAACAGATTAGTTCTTGCAAAATACATAGCAAAAGGAACAAACGAGATTACAGAGATGTTATCGGTAATATTTCCAGTTAATTTAAAAGGAAACATATAATTAAAAAATATATAAGCACAATATGTTATGATAAAAGACTTGTTCGCTGTTTTAAGCATAGTCTTTTTATCGTAAAAATAAACAGATAGTATTATTGCCAGACATGATCCGAGCATGGCAAAAAAGATATTAGATATGGTTGATCCGCGCGAAACGATCATTAACTGCATAAACTCAATGCTTACCGCAAAAAAAATGTTGAATAAAAAAAATAATCTAATCGTAAACCACGATAAGCCTCTGTTAAAAATAGAATATACTCCAAGAAATGAGAATATAAAAAAGAAGAAGAAATTGTTTATTGAGGATTGCATATATTTCCATGCGGGGAAAATTGTAAAATTAGCGAGAAAAAATTTGATGCCTCGTTTTATATCATCAATATCTAAAGATATATCAAACGGCAGTACAGCGAAAAAAAGAATGCCCACACCTGTGAGAACAGTATATATCTCGATTAAAGGGCGCTGGAAAAATTTTTGAATATATGGTTTAATAAAAACATAAATTTTATTATGATACAAAATAGCGGCCGATGAACCGCAAAACGCGCCTAATGTATTATTTAAAATGTCAGTTATAGATGATACACGCTCGGTTGTGAACAGTTGAAGCATCTCAACAGTCGAACTAACGATAAATCCGGCTAAACACGAAATTATTAGCGGAAAAATTATTTTACCGGATTTTTTCAGTAAAGATGCTGTGCAAAAACCTAACGGTATAAAAAGAATAATATTACTGAAAATATCCGTTAAAGATTCGCGCCGTCCCCCTATTATATACGGTATCCATCTAACAGCGGATAATTTATTGATGAAATCCGTTAAAGAATTGATAAATGTAAAAGGTATTGATGTAGCATATATTATAAATAAAATATAAATTAAACATAATTTAATATATGTTTTTTGAGACATTTTTTTAACCTTTTTGTATAATACGGTTGAATAAAAATTCTGATAACAAAATTAATATTATAAACGGAATGTCCGTTGATGTTGAGGATTATTTTCAAGTTTCCAATTTTGAGGCTTTAGCTCCTCGCAAGGAATGGGATAAATGGGAACTTAGAGTTGAAAAAAATACTAAGCGCATATTGAATATTTTCTCAAGT
>JAGGZS010000299.1 GCA_021161885.1 bacterium | reverse complement strand
GTATTGAGTATTTTTTTGTAATATTTGCCATGAGGGAGTTTTTTGTTTTTCAGATAATCGCCGTTAATGCCTATTTTAATGTCTTTTAAATGTGAAATGAAAAAAGATATTTTTTCGCGGATAACCGGATTATCAGATAACGACATTATATATAACAGTCCCTCGACCGGCATTTCGATAAGAGTTTTGTAAATAATACTGTTTTTCTGGTTGGGCGAGGTAAGTTTTTTTATGGCTTTATCGGCTTGTTTTAAAGAGGTTATGATTGTTTCGCTGTATTTTTTTTGGAGAGTCATTTTTTTACAAATTCTGTCGCTGTATTTTATCTCAATACCGCTGAATATGCCCATAAAATAGACTAACCATTTTTCTATAGGTATTTTCAAAAAACTTAAACTGAACCATGTTAATGAATCTTCTATTTTTTCAAATAAACCGATATTTATTGTTTTGCCGCAGAAAACTGGGTCGATAAATTTCATTTCATCAAATTCGTAAATTCTGCATATGGCTTTAACAGGTTTGGGCTCGTTCATGATATTTATTAATTCGCTGCGGATTCGTTCATAGGATATTTTGCTGTAAAGGTTATATTTAACCGCTCGTTTTATAAGGTGTTCGGTATGTTTTTCTATATGGAACCCGAACCTTTGCTCAAATCTTATTGCCCGTAATATTCTTGTGGGGTCCTCTATAAAACTTAGGTTATGTAAAATGCGGATTATTTTGTTTTTTATATCCTGTTGTCCGCCGAAAAAATCTATCAGTTCGCCAAACCCGTGTTCTGTTATTCGCAGAGCCATAGCGTTTATTGTGAAGTCGCGGCGGGAAAGATCGTTTTTTATTGACGAAAACTCTACGGTCGGCAAAGCGCCGGGATATTTATAATATTCGGTACGGGCAGTAGATACATCTATTTTCAGGAATTCGGAAATTTTGATTACCGCGGTACCGAACTTTTTGTGGCTGACGGTGTTGCATTTGTAATAACCGGCGATTATTTTAGCGAATTCTATACCTTTATTTTCAACTACAATATCGATATCAAAATTGTTAATTTCCAGAAAAATGTCTCTTACAAATCCGCCCACTAAATAAACAGCGCAATTATGTTTATCGGCTAACTTGCCTATTGTAAGGATAATAGATAAAACCTGACGAGGTATTTTTTTGATATACCTATCGGATATAGATTTTAACGGCGGATGGAAAACAGTATGTTGTTTTTCCGTAATATCCCAATTAAGATAATTATCATGAAGCGCCCGTAAAAGGTCGGTTCTTGTAATAATGCCTATTAAATTTTCGTTTTCCATTACCGGCAGTCTGCCTATATTGTTTATAGAAAATTTTTTCTGGATCTCTGGCAGGGGAGTATCGGGCGAGACTGAAATTATATGGGTGCTCATATAATTTTTCACTTCAGTACTGCCGAGCCCATGAAAGACGGCTTTATCAATATCCATTCTTGTTATGATGCCTGACAGGCGGTTGTTTTCCATTACCGGCAGGCTGTTTATATTGGCTTTAATGATATAATCTTTTGCGTCGGTTACGCTTAAATCTGGATTGATGGTTTTTACAGGGCAGTTCATTATATCTTTGGCGCAATATTCTTTTTTAAGAATTTTGTAAAGGTGCTGGATAATTTTTTCTTTCGCCTCAGATAAGGTAATGTCCTTTAAAACCGCAGACGACGCGCTCGGATGCCCCCCGCCGCCGAAATTTTTCAGGATTTGCCCCGCATTGACAAATTTATGGTTAGAGCGCGCCATAAGATATATTTTCCCTTCCATCTCAACTAAAGCGAACATTATGCCTATATTTTCTATTTCCCTCACTTTGTGTAACAGAAAAGATATATCTTTTATATATTTTTCGAAATAAGCGGTCATAAAACATATTTCGAATCCGTGAACGGTTATGTATTCTAAATTATCCAGAAGCTGGGATAATATTTTGGTTAACTTTTCATCCAATTTGTGTGTTAAATATTTAGATACCAAAGTTAAATCAGCGCCACAGGTAAGCAGTTCGGATGCGATATGCAAATCTGCAGGGGTTGTGGATACAAATGTCAGCCCGCCGGTTTCCTCATAAATGCCTAACATAAAAAGAGTAGCTTCTTCGGGAGTAATGTTTATGTTTTTTTTCAATAACATATCCACAATAATCGTTGTGGACGCTCCGTAATCTTTGTGTACATATTCCGCCGCATTGGTTATGGAATTGTTTTTTAATGGATGGTGGTCGTAAATATAAACCGGTATTTTTGTTTCTCCGATTAATTTTTTGAATTTACCTATACGCTTTGGTGAGTGAGTATCTACGATGATTAGTTCGGTTACATCGGTTAAGTCGATATCTTTTTCCTGATAAAACGAAAAAAACGAGGAAAAATCGGTTAAGAAGCGAAGGATATTTTTTTCCGGTGTGCCTATAATAATTTTTTTTGCGGACGGGAAAAGTTTATTTATTCCCATCATAGCTGAAACCGCGTCGAAATCTGGGTTGATATGTGATGTAATTATCCGCATAATAAATCTCATTTATATTTTTGATACATAATATAGCAAAATATGATCTTAATGAGTATATTTTTAAAATAAATTTTTTTCCCATTAGTCTAATAG
>JAGGZS010000155.1 GCA_021161885.1 bacterium | reverse complement strand
GTATTGTATAATTCTTTTTTGATGATTGATAGGTCTTTTTAAAAAAGGTAACTGCTAATAATGAGATTAGAACGAAAAATTATTATAGATAATATACGCAGGGTAAAAGATAAAATAGCCGAAACAGCGCTTAAAGCCGGGCGTGATCCGCAGGATATTCACCTAATGGCAGTTACTAAAAATAATCCTTGCGATGCGGTGGCAATAGCGCTGGATGAAGGGATTTCTTTGTTCGGCGAAAATAGGGT
Source organism: bacterium (assembly GCA_021161885.1). Lineage (GTDB taxonomy): Bacteria > Auribacterota > Auribacteria > Auribacterales > Auribacteraceae > JAGGZS01. The sequence goes on along the minus strand of JAGGZS010000155.1, from coordinate 4,555 downwards.
GCAGGAAGCGTTGCGGAAATTTCCACGTAGAGAAGAAAGAAATTATAAACTCCATATGATAGGTCATTTGCAAAGCAATAAAGCGCGAAAAGCAGTTGGCTTTTTTGATCTGATTCAATCTGTGGACAGCCGCAATATCGCGGAAGAAATCAATAAGCGGGCAGAGCAGGATAATATTGTGTGCGATGTGTTTATAGAAATTAATATAGGAAACGAAAACTCAAAATCCGGCTTTTCCTCAGATGAAACCGATGCCTTGCCTGAATTGTTTATCCCGTTAAAAAATATTTGTGTTAAAGGGATTATGGCGATACCGCCGTTTAATTATGAGTTAAATGAAACCAGAAGATTTTTTGTGAAAATGCGTAAGATTTATGAAAAAATTCAAGATGAAAAAATTTTTGGAAATAATTTCACAACCCTTTCTATGGGGATGTCGCACGACTACGCCGCGGCAATTGAGGAAGGCGCTAACCTGCTGAGAATAGGTACGGCTCTGTTCGGGGCGAGACAATAAGGGGAGTATAGAAAAATGATGAAAGATAAAAAAATAGGATTTATAGGCGGAGGCAATATGGCGGAGGCTATTTTGTCTGGAATGATTAAAAAGAAAATTGTACCGCCTGAATCTATAACCGTGGCTGATAAAATGAAGGATAAACTGGAAATTTTGAGGCGGAAATATAATGTTTTAATAACAACTGAAAACAGCGCTTTAATAAATAATGATATAATTATTCTTGCGGTTAAACCTCAAAATTTCAAGGATATTGCGCCGGATATTAAAGATATACCTGAAAAAAATTTGGTAATATCTATTTTGGCGGGTGTGAGGATAGAAAAAATACAAAAAACGCTTGGCAATCATGTTAAGGTAATAAGGGTTATGCCTAACACTCCGGCTCTCGCAGGGGAAGGAATGTCAGCCATAAGCGCGGCGGATAATTGTTCGCGGGACGATATTAAGTCTGCGGAATATATTTTTAAACAAATGGGGCTATCAGAAATTTTTGAGGAAAAAGATATAGACCTTGTTACGGCGGTATCCGGCAGCGGTCCTGCTTATGTTTTTTATTTTATTGAGTCGATGATTGAAGCCGCGGTTAAACTGGGTATGAATAGAGACCATGCATCGGTTCTGGTAACCCAGACGTTTAAAGGAGCGGTTGCTCTGCTTGAATTAACCGCCGGCAATCCGTCTGAATTAAGGAAAAAAGTAACTTCTAAAGGGGGTACCACCGAGCGGGCAATTTCGGTTATGGACGAAAATAATCTTAAACAAATTATTTATGACGCTGTAAAAGCCGCGATGTTGCGGTCTGAAAAATTAAGTGATAATGTATAGTTCGTTAAATATTAAAAAATCTAAAGACGGGGTTTTGGTTGATATTAAAGTACTGCCTAAATCTTCAAGAAACGAAATCGCCGGGGTAGTGGACGGAAAACTTAAAGTTAAACTGACCGCTCCTCCCGTAAACGGTAAAGCCAATAAAGCGCTGATAACTTTTTTATCCAAAAAATTAAATTTATCTAAACGCGATATAGTTATTGTTAAAGGGCAGACATCTGCTAACAAACAGCTATCCATATCTTTAGCGTCTGAATCATTGATAGAAAAATTTATAAACGCGACTCGGAATCAATAGTATGCAATACCGTAAAAATATAATAACCGGAGACTGGATAATTTGCGGTAATTTACTCTCACATAATAATAACGGTTCTCCTTTATTTGAATCTTATACCGCTAAGTATCCTCAAAATATGCTGTGCGAACAAATTGATACGCCTCTTTTTCCAATGAGTTACGAGCATTTTTTATCCTATTTTAAAAATTATCTAAATTGTATTGATGCTATTTTAAAACAAGCCCCGGATACATACATTTTCAGTATCTCTAAAAAACACGCTGAGGTTTTTGAGAAAAATTTTGAGTCTGAGATGATATTCGCTCCAGCGCAAGAAAAATTTTTGGATAAATCTGTTATTCACGCGGAAAAATTTTATGATAAAAAGCAGGAATGTCTTTTCTGCAGGATTATAAGGGAAGAGATTAACATAGATAAAAGAATTATTCTGCGTACGAAAGAATATATTGTTTTTGAACCTTTCGGCTCGAGATTTCCGTATGAGACTTGTATTATGCCCCTTGAGCATATCCCTTCATTTCGTATGCTTAATTGCGCTGATCTACAAAAATTAGCGAAAATTTGTTCTTTGATTATACCTGAAATTTATAATACAACCTGCCAAGCCGATTTTATCATCCATATCCACCATATAAATGTGCCTTCCCGATTTAACCATTGCCTCCATTGGTATATGCAGATTATACCGTTTATGAATAACTGGGCAGGTTTTGAGATAGCTACCTCAATGAATATAAACAGTATAACGCCTGAGGACTGCGCGTTGGAATTCAGAAAAAACTGTTAATAAAATAAAAAATTACGCCGATAAAAAAAATATAGAGAAGAAAAATATCTATAATTTTGATTTTAGGAGTTTTATTATGAAAGATCGGCGGAAATTTCAGCGTTATAATAGGCAGATACCGGTTAAGATTGAATGGGAAGACAAAGAAATAGAGGCTCATCTCGCTGATTTAAGTATGACCGGCGCTGGATGTTACATTGCTAAACGATTGCCTTTATATTCTGACGTGGTTATCCATTTTTTGCCGGAAGACCCGTTCTCGAGCGATGATGAAATTTTTTCTTGTTCATCTATTGTGGTCAGATGCTGTAAAGCGCAAAACGATAAACACTATCAGTTAGGACTTTTCTTTACCCATCTTTCCGAAGAAATATTATCGAGGATTATGGATTTGGCGTATTATTAAAAAAAAATAGCGCATTCTGTTTAAAATACAAAAGCCCGCTTTTATAAAAAAGAGGGCTTTTTTTATTTAAATCCCGATAAGTTTTTATTATAAAGAGATTATGAGAACAAAATTTTATCTGTTTTTTATATTATCAGCTTTATTTTCCGGATGCGCTGGCCCTAACTTAACTTTATCCCATCATTATAAAGCGCCTGCGTTAAGCGAAAAAGTTCAGAATGCGGCGGATAAATTTTATTTTTACCAGCAGTCGGTTCCGGCAATAGCCAACCGAAAACTATATACCCGTGTTTATAAAAGTAAAGAAAAAAACGCCTACGTTGATTATAATAAGTATTATATAACGATAAGCATAACCGATTCTCTTGCGGAAAAATTGGATGATACGGCAATGTATTGTGTTTTTGCCCATGAATGCGCTCATGCCGAATATTTGCATATAGGGAAGAAACAGGTTCTTTCCCGTGCGGTATCTTTAATGACAAATGTTGCCGATGCGGTTGTGCCCGGATACGGCATAGGGCTGTCGAATATACTTTTAAACCCTTTGTTTGTGAACACCTATAGCCGGAAAGAAGAAATACAGGCCGATTCACGCGCATTATATTTTCTTGCGAATATGGGCATTAATTATGAAGCGTTTATAAAATTGCTTGAACTGCTGATAGCCGAGTCGCCGAAAAACGCTCACGGCGGAGGACTGCTTGATACCCATCCCAGTATTGAAGCGAGAATTAAGAACGCTGAACAGCTCGGATCAAAATTTACTGTGCCTGATGTTATTGCCGATTATCCTGCTGAAAAACATCACCCCGATTTTTCTAAACAAAAACTTGAGATAGAAAAAAAGTTTCCATTTGATATAGGCGCTTACGGGCAAAGCAAAGCCCTTTTGTTAAGCAAATATTTATCTGACAAACAAGTGGTTTTACTTTTTGACGGGTTTAATCCCAACAAAAAAAAGAAAATTAATAAAACCGATTTTTTATGGATATATAATATCCCTCAGCGAAAATATTGTTTTTATATTTTTATGCGCAAAGACTCGGCAGGCAGGCTGTGGGTAGATAAATATTCAATCGATAAAAAAAATAAGAGGATTAAGTATCTTGATAATTTTATATAAATATTTTTTTAAGTATATTTTATCGGCAGTATTAATTTCTCTTTTTATTTATGGATGCGCTGGTCTTCCCTCATCCCTTAAAGGATCGTTATCAGGAACGGTTTTGTATACCGATTGCCCGCCCGATAAGGCTTTTGATGCCGCCTGTAAAGCATTAGCAAAATTAGGGTATGCTGTGGACATAAAAAATGATTTTAATTATTTTGCCAGAGGCGTTTGCATAGATTCCATAAGCAAAAAAAAGAATTTTTATGTGCATATACAAGTCGAACCTCAACCTGTGGGCTCTAAAATCATCTCTCGGTTAGATGAATTTCATGATACTTCAACATTCAAATTTTTTGGAATTTATACAAGATTAGCCAATGAATTAGCCAATGAAATCTTATCAAGCCTCACTAAACGAAATTATAGCGTGCAGCGCCTTTAGGAATTATTTATTTTGTATAGGCTGCATAACCATAATTGATCTGTCTCTGTGAATTTCTAAGGTTCCTATTTTTATTTTATCCAATATTGCGTAGTTTTCCTGAATGGCTTTTTTTACAGGGTAAGGAATAAGAGAATTGCTCAGTAAAAATATTTTT
>JAGGZS010000309.1 GCA_021161885.1 bacterium | reverse complement strand
CGGTTTGATAGGTATAAAAAAAGTTAAAAGTAAAATTAAAAACAGCCGGCTAAAATTAAAGCGTAAAAAATCATAAAAAATTTTTTTCATTGATCTTGAAAAGATTAAAAAGGCGTTTTTTATGTTACGGAAAATAAAAAATTCTATAACCGCCGCTGTCGATTGGCTTTGCCGATCATATACGCTAAATTCCCAAAAAGGGATTAGCGAATATTATTCTTCTACGGGGAATTGGAGTAAACCTTCTGCTTATGTAACCGCTGAGACCGCAGGGTTGTTTAGTCATCTTGAGAAAAGTTTAAATTTTTTTGAAGATAAAGATTTTGGCGTTAAATCGGTTGAATTGGCAAACTGGGCGAGTGAATCTCAATTAGACAGCGCAGCGGTTCCGGCAGGCGTAATAGGTTCTTCTATGTATCCGTCGGTATTAAGGACAGCGCAAGCTGTTAAGGGCTGGATAGAAGTTTACACGAACACAGGAAATGAGCGGTCTATTGTTTGCGCGATCAGAGCAGGCGAGTGGCTATGCGCCAATCAGGACGGCGACGGGTCGTGGCGGTCGGGTTTGAATGATGAATTAGGCGGTATCGCTCGGGTATTTAATGTTGCCGCTTCATACGCTCTTGCATTGTTACGGCAGGAAACAAAGATCGAGAAATTTAAAGAACATGCTCTTTTTGGATTAGAATGGGCAGTGCATCGGCAAACGGATAACGGATGGTTTAAAATGAATAGTTCCGATTCACAAACACAGGATTCGTCGTTAAGGAATATAGGTTATACAGTTTTAAGTTTACTTGGATGCGCTGAAATATTTAATAATGATAAATATTTAAAGTCGGCTGAGAAAGCTGTAGAATCTATGTTGAAATGGCAAAGGTTAAGCGGTGATTTCCCGAGCAGGTTTAATCATAAAAATAATCCGACTATCTCAAGGCATTGCTGTTTGGGAACCGCTCAGATGGCGAAATCCTGTTTTTTAATCTATCGTAAAAATAAGAAAGAAAAATTTTTAGAAGCCGGTAAAAAAGCGGTTGATTTTTTGATAAACATTCAGGATTTGAACTCTAAGTACGATGGAATTAAAGGAGCTGTGCCTGTTGAGAAGAATAAAAAAATATTTTTCGCGGAAACAGTTAATGCGTTTATAGAAGCCCAATTAATAGGATTAGAATTTTTAATATGAAAGAATAAATCGATTTTATGTCGGATAAAAAAGATATAAAAATAAGTATAGTAATACCTAATTATAATGGAGCTGAACTTTTAGAAAAGTGTATAGAATCGGTATATTTATCGGATATTGATTTTTTTGAGGTGATTGTTATAGATAACGGAAGCTCTGATGAATCGGTCGATTTAATCGAAAAAAAATATCCTGATGTTAAGATAGAAAAATTTAAGAAAAATACAGGGTTTGCCGTAGCGTGTAATGCCGGCATAAAAAAGTCGGACGGCGAGTTTATTTTTCTGCTGAATAATGATGTTGAACTGGAAAAAAGTTGTATATCAACTCTGTATGATGTTTTGCGAACACAATCGGTTGTGGCTATGGTGTGCCCTAAAATGTTAATGGACAGCAAAAGGTCATATATCGATGCGGCGGGCGACGCATTAACTATAGGCGGTGCGGCTTATAACCGTGGGCATAACCTGAAAGATGAAGGGCAGTACGGCAAAGAGGAAATAGTTTTCGGAGTGTGCGCCGGAGCGGCTTTGTATAGAAAAAAAATTTTTGACAAGATAGGGTTGTTTGATGAAGATTATTTCGCTTATATGGAAGATGTCGATTTTAATCTGAGGGCGAATCTATCCGGTTATAAATGTAAGTATATCCCTGATGCTGTTTGTTATCATAAAGGTAATGCTACGTTCGGTTTTTTTAGTCCGAAACATATTTTTTATACCAACAGGAATACCGTGTTTTTTATACTGAAATATTATCGGCTGAGCTGGATTTTAGAGCATTTAACAGTGATCATAAATCATCAGATAAAAATGGCAAGGTTGTGTTCAGGCACAGGGCGTGGATGGAGTTTTCTGAAAAGCCGGTTGGGCGCGATAATAAAGTTGCCTAAAATGATCATTAAAAGACATTTTTTTCTTATGAAATTTTTTCCTGATTGGCAACGGACTTATAATCTTCTGGATAAATAATAAAAAGGTTTTTTAAAATATGATAAATCCATTAGATATTGATAATATAAATGAAGAAGAAATAGTTGATAACCTGAAAAAATATCATTTTTCGTTTGTCTTGAAAAATATTCTTATTATACGGTCGTATTCGCCTCTGCTTGATGAACTTATCGAGTCTATTGGTATTGAGTTCCCTGATTGTGTGATAGATGTTTTGCAGGTCAAAGATTCAGCTCCTTATATAGATAGTCGTAAGAGAGTTAATATATACGAGACAAAGTCTGAAAAAGGTTTTTTGTATAGACACCTTGTGGCTCATTATATACAATTTGAGGGGAAAAAGTATGACGCTGTTTTTGTGCTTTATGGTGTCGATCGCGATACATCGGTTAATTATAATGTCGATCTTTACGCTGTTGCTGTCTCTTCAAGGTATACTGTTATATACGATATTAACGGTAAGTTCAGGGTAATCACGTTGCCTGTTTTGGCGATAAGGACATTGTTTTATCTATTAAGCTGCGTGAAATTTGCCGTTAATGTTTTGTTCACGTTTATCCTTATTTTTTTATCATTTATTTTTATGTTGGTTTTCAGCCCGTTGTGTTTATTTCATAAGCGGAAAAAACAGATGATTAAAGTTAAGGATAATTGAGTTTGCGGATGATATTTGCCTTTGGCTATCTAAGCAAACGATAGATTTTTTGGTACTTTTTTATTAAAAAAGTACATATAAAAATAATCGGTTTGCAGTGAATTTCTGTTCATCTTTAGTTGTCAATCAATTGTTTGACAAGCAGGTTAGGATATGCAATAATAATCGGTTTTAAAATCTTTTTTCATTAAAGGTAGGGATTTTTTTCAATGGGATTAATACAGGAGATGACCGAATCCGTTCAGGATTATGTTCTTGACGTAATTTATGAGCGGAAACAAGGTAAATTAGTTAAATCGGCGCGTGCTTTTTTGCGGGTATTATCGGTTTTATTTACTTGGGTTGTGCAGTTACGGATTCGGTTGTATAACATAGGTATTTTCAAGACAAAGAGTTTAGGGTGTATGATAGTGAGTATCGGCAACATAACTGTTGGCGGTACTGGTAAAACGCCTGCTGTGGAGTTGTTTGCCAAGGCGTTGCTTAAAGAGGGGCGCAAGGTTGCTGTAATCAGCAGAGGTTACCGTAGTTCAAGCCGGTTTCGTATGAAAAGGTTTATGAAAAAATGGTTTTTGCTTATCCCGAAAGACAAACACGTTAAAGTAGTATCTGACGGGAAAAAGATATATTTGAATTCATATCTTGCCGGTGATGAACCTTATATGCTGGCTAAAAATTTGTCCGGAGTAGTTGTTGTAGCTGATAAAGACAGGATAAGGGCAGGTGAATATGTTATACAGAAATACGGTATAGACACCATTATTCTCGATGACGGGTACCAGTATCTGACTCTGAATCCGCGATACGATGTTGTGCTGGTCGATACGACTAATCCGTTCGGTAACAATTTTTTGCTTCCCCGCGGAATACTGCGTGAATCGGTAGCGAATTTAAACCGGGCAAATTTGTTTATGCTGACTAAAGCTGAAAAAGGTAAAGATTATACGGAATTAAAAAACACTGTTCGGCAGAACAATTATAATGCCGATTTTGTTGAGTGCCGCCATAAATCCGTTGCTTTGGTTAATGTTATGGACGAGTCGGTTAAGGAGTTATCTTATCTGAAGGGCAAAAAAGTGGGTGTGGTTTCTGCCATTGCCGATCCTGTCGGGTTTGAAAACGCGGTATCTGATCTTGGCGGACATATAGTGTTTGCAAAAAGGTTTCAGGATCATCATAGGTTTTCAACAAGAGAACTAAGAGATATTTTAAAGTCAGGCAGCCGAAAAAATATAACAGCGTTAATCACTACCGAAAAAGATGCCGTAAGGTTTCCGAAATTAACCTCAACACGAGGAATACAGTTATATTATCTTCAGGTCAAAATGGAAATAATAAGCGGTGAAGATGATTTTAAAAAATGTATTTCCTCTCTATGTTTTAGATAAATTTTTTTATCTTAACAAAAAGGATAAAATATATTGGAACAGCAAAGAAAATCCGGTTTAAAATATTTTTTAATTACCTTTTTTTTAATCTTGTTTATTAGTGCTCTGATAGTTCCTTGGATTAAAAGGGGATTTCTTTTTGGAACGCATTATTTTTTTTTTTTTGAAAAATTGGCTGATTATGAACTCCATCGAATTTTATCACGGATAATAACAATTAATATCGTTCTTGCATTATTGGTTTTCAAGAAAAAAATATTCACGAAAACAGGAGTATTTAAAGTCTTAAAACCTCAAAAAGGCGATGGAAAATGGTTGATGGCAGGGCTTGCGTTCGGGCTTTTTACATTATCATTGCAGGTTTTTTTAGCGGTTGTTTTTAAAGACAGGATATTTTTTGCATATAAACTGTCTTTTTCTAAAGTGGTTATAAAAAGTCTTGAATATTTGTTCAGCGCGTTTTTAATAGGATTTATGGAGGAGTTTTTGTTTAGGGGATTGTTGTTCAGGTATTTATGGCGCAAGCGATCTTTTGTTTTTGCGCTTGTGGTAAGCAGTCTTGTTTATTCGTGCGCTCATTTTTTTAGGCCTAAGGATATAACAGGGGTTGACGAGTTATCTCCTTTGGCGGGCTTCATAGTTCTTTTTAAGATGATGTCTCCGTTTTTAAGCCCTGATTTTTTATATCAAAGTATAGGATTATTCCTTGTGGGCGCTTGTCTTGCGGCAGGATATTATTATTCAAAATCTTTGTATTTTTCCATAGCGGTTCACGCGGGCTGGGTGTTTGTGATAAAATTTGACGGCATGATGATTACACGCACCGCGGTTGATAAAATTTGGTTGTGGGGGGCGAGCAATATTGTCGGCGGGGCAGCCACATGGGCATTGCTGATACTGATTTTTATAAGTTTTAAATACGGTTTAACCTTTTTTGCGAATCGCTTTAATGAAAAACAAGCCAGAGAAATTTAATCTATTTCATTATTTATCATTTTGCTTAATGCGTTTATGCTGCGTGTTAGTAAATCTATTGCCTTATAAAACCGCTCAAAAATCAGGGCATTTTATAGGAAACTGTTTGTATCTTATATATTATCCAAGACGTAAAGTCGCTCTTGAAAATATGCGCAATGCGTTAGGCGGCGAATTGTCGGATAAAGAGATAACCCGATTTGTAAGAAAATCTTTTATTCATCTTATTTTAATATTTATAGAATTTATACGTATTCCTAAGATGGTAAAAAATTTTTCGCGGTATGTAACCATAGACCGTAAAGAAATTGTCTGGGATTGCCTCTCTCACGGTAAAGGGGTTATCTTGTTAATATCCCATTACGGCAACTGGGAACTTATGGCTGTTATGGCTGGACTTATAGGTTACCCTATCTGCGCCGTTGGGCGTGCGTTGAAAAACAGGTACCTTTATAATTATATAGAAAAGATTAGAGGTTACACCGGGTTGGTTTCTATCCCCAAGAAGGGAGCGGCAAGAGATGTCATAAAAGCGCTTAAAAACAATAAAGTAGTAGCTATTTTGTTCGATCAGTACGCCGGAAGTGCGGGCGTGCCTGTTAAGTTATTCGGCAGAACTGCTTGGACAACCGATGCTGTCGCCCAGTTTGCCGCCCGTACCGGAGCTGTCGTTGTGCCCGCTTATAACACCCGTCAGGCAGACGGGACGCATCGGATTTATGTGGAAGATCCAATCCCGACAATAAACACAGGCAACAGGAAGGAAGACATAATGCAAAATACCGCGCTATATAATGAAAATCTTGAAAAATGGATACGAAAACATCCGGAACAATGGTTATGGCTGCATAAAAGATGGAAAACACCGCGAAAATATCAATAAAAAATGGTTTTAGAAATCCGGTGTTTTTGTTATGCTGTATATCATTAACATAATTTAACTGTATTTATGAAGGGATTTGGTCTGTGAATAAACAGGATATAATGGTAGCTTTGATGAATGTGGAAGAGTTTCCCACTCTACCTCAAGTAGTTACTCGAATAATAGAGTTATGTGAAGATGAAGAAGTTCATGTTGACGATTTGGCTAAAGTTATTTTACAAGACCAATCAATTGCCGCCCGTATACTTAAACTTGCCAACTCCGCTTACTACGGGTATCTGCGTAAAGTGAATACAATCTCAAAAGCGATTACAATTCTTGGGTTTGACTCAATAAGAAGTTTGTCTATAAGCGCTTCTGTTTTCGATACGTTCAAAAAAATTAAAAGTAATTATAATTTTAACCGTTGCCAGTTTTGGCTTCATTCAATAGGTGTGGCAAATATATCGAAAATGATTTGCATATACATTAATAATAGAAAAGATAAGGAAGCGGTTTTTCTTGGCGGATTGCTTCATGATATAGGCAAACTTTTTTTTGAAAGTTATTATAACGTTCAATATGAAGATGTTGTACGTGAAGTTACGGTAGAAAGATGTTCTATAAGAGATGCGGAACAAAAGATTTTTAACGTAACTCACGACGAAGTCGGCGGATGGTTAACTGATAGATGGAAATTCCCAGACGATCTCATTCACGCTATCCAATTCCATCATAATCTTGATATGTGTCCTGAAGAAGATATTCTCATAACTTCAATTGTACATATAGCCGATCATATTTGCCGGATTCACAACATAGGTTCGGGCGGAGATATTCTTATTCCGCAAATAAACCCTATTGCCTTTTCTGCCGCGAATTTAACTGAAGAAGACATTCAAAAAATTTCAGATAAGGTGCCTGAAGAAAAAGAAAATATTTTTACGTTTATGGCAATTATGGATTAACTTGGTAATCAGTAAAAAGGGGATTTGTCAATAAATGTCGAATAATTGTTTTTCTTTGAAAAAAATATTTAATGCCGGGTGGTCAACGTTTGTTGATAACTTAGGTTTTTTGACTAAATTATCATTAATCCTAACCGGATTAGGCATAATATCTTTTTTACTGGTACTTTTCTTTCAGACAATTGTAGATGAGATTCAATGGCTTAAATTTTTATATATCTTTTTAGTCGCCTTAATAAGCATAATTATGGTTATCTTTTATATGCAGGCAATAAAAATGTCTTTGGATTTACTTGAGAGAAAACCATTTGTAATTAAGGATTTTTTTTCTGTGCCGAAAAATATTTTGCCGTTTATCATAGGATTATTCCTGTGCAGTTTAATAGCTCAAGCAGGAACATTGCTGTTAATTGTGCCCGGTATAATATGGTCGCTAAAATTTTCTATGGTTCCTTTTTTAATTGTGGATAAAAATCTCTCTGCCGTAGAAGCATTAAAAGAAAGCGCTCGTTTGACACAAGGCGTTAAATTAAAATTATTAGGTTTCTGGATGGTTATCGGATGTTTATCTTTGCTAACCTTCATCCCTGTTGTTATGTTTTTATGCTTATTTTTTGTTATGTTATGTTTTGCGAATATATACGCGCAGCTTAAAGATTCTTCACGGGAAATTGATAAGGTATAATTTTATAACGATACTTTTCAGGCAATTTTCGGGTTATTTTAATATATGTATTTAAAAATAATAAGTGAACTCGGCAATATTGACGAGTTGCCTACTATACCTCCTATATTAGTTCAGCTTAACAAAGTTTTGGCGGACTCCTCTTCCTGTGCCCCGGATGTGGCAAAATTGATTGAGGAAGACCAGGTGCTTACCACCAGAATTTTGAAACTGGTAAATTCCGCTTATTACGGATATTCACGTAAAATTACTACGGTTAAACAAGCGGTTGTCATTATTGGGTACAGGAATATCCGAAATTTAGTTTTAACGGCTAAGACTTTTGACGTGTATAAATCGTGTTACCGGAAAGTAAGGTCTTTCTTTGATATAAACTTGTTATGGAAACATTCGCTTGGAACAGCGGTTATAGCAAGAAATATAGGCACGATTATAAATTATTCAAATAAAGAAACCCTTTTTATCGGTGGGTTGATCCATGATATAGGCAAAGTGGTTGAGTTTAATTGTCTCTCGGATTATATACCGGATATTTTTAAGTTGGTCAAAGACAATAATTTGTCTATGTGGGAAGCGGAGCAGAAACTTTTTCATATAAGCCATGCTGAAATTGGTAAAGTTCTGGGCGATATGTGGGATTTTCCTCCGGTTCTCGGAAATATGATAGCTTATCACCATTATCCGCATCTTGCCGGGGAATACAGCCAAGAAGTTGCCGTTGTGCATATAGCTGATTATTTGTGTCGTGTTATGGATATTGGCTCAGGCGGAGACAATGTTATTTCGGTTGTTGAAGACAACGCATGGGAAACCGCGGATATACCTTTGGATAAAGTTGAACTTATTAAAGAAAAATCGGAGCGGGAAATAGAAGAAGTATTAACAATTTTTATCACTTAAATGAAAAAAAATAATTTTTTAACTTTTATATTCTTTTTGGTGTTGTTTGTTTTTTTGTGTAATCAATCAGACTGCGCTACACGTACTTACGACGGAGCCGCTGTGATAAAACGAAGTGTGCCGCAAAGCGCTATCATGGTAACCGTCCTGCCTATTATAAATCCTGATGAGAATGGGAAGAGTAATCCGTTTATTGCCGAATCTATTATAGGCGAACTTTTGGCGTCCGGGTTTATTGATGTTGTGCCTTATCGGGTTATGATTGAAGATGTATGGGAATTTTATCCGGGTTTTTTTGAGGTTAATCCGGCTAAATTTTCAGCTAATCCCAATGATATAAATTTTTACGGCAGTCTTGACTTTGTCCAGAAACAACATATTGCCCCGGCAATAGGCTGTGATTACATAATAGGCGGCATTTATTCGCCGGATAGGCAGAAAATTCTTATTTTGGATTTGTTTTCCAGAGAAGAAAACAGGATTGTATCCTCATTTACTCAGGAACTTAAGGTAACAGGTTCCGATTTGAGCGCGGTAAAAAATGTTTGTTTGAAAATAACAAAATATTTTTTTGATCGTTTCTCCGATGATTTGGTTTTTCGGGAACTTACAGAATTGGCGGCTCAAAAAATTTCTCAACACCGGTTTATGGAAATACTGGACAAATGGCAGTCTCTTTATCCTGATAATCTGTTTGTATCTGCAGGGATGATGATTTATTACAATAAATATATTTTTTCAGTCAAGAAATTTGTTGCCGCAGGTGAAAAATGGTTTTCTATGCGCAAGGAATTTTGTTCAAAACAAATAAGATTTTTTAAATCG
>JAGGZS010000106.1 GCA_021161885.1 bacterium | reverse complement strand
TTTTTAATCTTCGAAGAGCTTTATCGACGCTTTCGTTTTTGTTCACTATAACTTTCGTCACCTAATACACACCCCCTTCTGATTTTTGTATAAATAATCTTTTTTTTTCGCTCAGATGTCAAGATAAATATATAAATTTCTTTGCGTAAATTTTCTATATTTATTTTGTATCAAATATTTTGTATCAAAAAATAGTGCGGAATTTATTTTGTTATTTTATTTCCGGCTTTGTATTTTTTTCTCATTTCTTTAGTTTTTCCGCAACTCATTTTGCCTTCGGGACAAACGGTTCTTATGCATTCCGGGCCGGCGTTTTCAAAAACAACGGGAGCCGTGTTTTTTGCTAAAGCCAACATTTTTTCTGCCAGCGTACGTATTTCCCATTGAGCGCGGCTGCAGCATCTTAAACTGAAAAAATGCAGTAATTCTCTCGCGTTCATAGTAACCACAATATTTGAGGCGCAGGCATTAGGCAGGATATATCTCGCGTCCTCTTTAGGGATATTAAGTTCGATTAACTGGTCATACGCCTGTTTTATTTTATTCAGGCAATTTTTGTAAATTTTAAAAGATTTTTCGTTGTCAGCAATTTTTTCAGGAACTATAAATTCCGTGTTTTTCATAGATACATATCGTTGGCTTTGCTGGGAATACGATGCTATCCTGTGGCGTACCAACTGATGGGTAGCTGTTCGTGAAATCCCTTCAATTCCGAAAGTAAAATTTACGTGTTCAAGCGCGGATTCGTGCCCGAGCGATTTAAGCATCCGTACAAAATTGTCAGTCGATTGTTTCTCGTCTATTTTCTTTGCGATATCCTCAAAGGATTTGTCGGAATAACATATTTTAGCGGCTAAGGTTATAGCTTGTTCAGGGTTATCGGTGTACTTGAGCAGTAAAACTTTCACGATATAAAACCACCTTTTTTTAAATTTTTTAATATTTCATCATTTGAACTTGAACGGGTATTTAATAAAAAATTATATATATATTTGCTTAAAATATCGGCTTCAAGGTTTACCGGATCGTTAATTTTTTTTGATTTCAGGTTGGTATTTTCCATTGTGTGGGGAATTAAGTTTACGGTGAACGATAATGTTTTTTTTTCAGTTACAGTAAGGCTGATTCCGTCGATTGATACGGATCCTTTGTGCACGATATATCGCATAAATTTGTCCGATGTTTTTATCTCAACAATCCAATTGCCGGCATAATTTTGATTTTTTACAATATATCCTGTTTCATCAACGTGCCCCTGCACGATATGCCCGTTTAAACGGCCGTCAACGGGCAACGCCCGTTCAAGATTTAATATATCTCCGTGTTTTAGTTTGGAAAAATAAGTTTTTTTAATTGTTTCGTTTTGGATTTGAAAAAAAAGAGAATTGTTTTTTATTTGCGATACAGTAAGGCAAACCCCGTTTACAGCTATACTGTCGCCGATATCAATTTTACCTGCCGGGAAAGGCGATGTTACAGCTAATTCGCTGTACATACTGCCTTTAACAAAATTATCAACTTTTACTACTGCTTCGATTATGCCTGTAAACATAAAAAATATTTCCTGAAAATAATATAATATTAATTCGTTATTTGTTCCAAACCGGATAACCGCAAAACATCATATCATCTTTAAATTTGCGCCATTTGATGCGTTGCAGGTAAACCGCTTCAGCTATGTTCTTGATCCCTTTTCCATTAAAAGGACCCGGAGCGGTTTTTCCGCCGATAATCTTTGGCGCTATAAAAATGTATAGTTTATCTATCAGTTTATGGTCAAAAAAAGTGCCTATGGTTTCCCCTCCGCCTTCTACAAGTAACGATACAATAGATAAATTAGTTAAAGAGCGCAAAACATCCATTGGATTAAAAAATCCATTTTCAGTTGCGAGAGGGAAAATTTTAATCCCATTTTTAATAAAAAAATTAAATTTTTCTATTTCGGCTTTTTGTTTATCGACAACCAAAACGGTTCTGTTTTTATTATAATCCGTAACAATATTACAATTATGGGGAATAGATAAATATGGGTCAAGCACAATCCGCCACGGTTGAAAAAGTTTTCCTTTGGCGGTTCTGACTGTAAGGGACGGATTATCTTTGGCGATTGTATTTGAGCCTACTAAAACAGCATCCACACTTGAGCGTATTTTTTGGACTTCCGATCTTGATGCAGGTGAGGTTATCCATTTTGATTCACCGAAAAATGTAGCTATTTTACCGTCAATAGATATTGCGGCTTTCACTGTCACAAAAGGAAGTTTTTTAATAATAAATTTCCTGAAATCCTCAATTAGTTCAGCGCATTTGTTTTTTAATATGCCTGTTTCAACGCCAATGTTATGCTGTTTGAATATATTAACGGCTATACCGTTATGTGCTGGGTTCGGATCGGTAACCCCGATAAAAACTTTTTTTATTCCTGCTTTGATTACAGCATAGGTGCATGGCGGGGTTTTTCCGTAAGATGAACACGGTTCAAGAGTAACATAAAGAGTTGAGCCATTTGCGTCTTTACCCGCTGATTCTATTGCCTGAATTTCAGCGTGAGAGGCGCCGGCGCATTTATGGTATCCCTGCCCGATAATTTTGCCGTCTTTGACAAGTACCGCGCCGACACGCGGATTAGGCGATACTTTACGGGATGCGCATTTCGCAAGAGATACTGCTTGTTTCATATAAAAAACGTGATTATTTTTTTTTTCAGGATTCATAAGTTGATTAATC
Organism: bacterium; assembly: GCA_021161885.1. GTDB lineage: Bacteria > Auribacterota > Auribacteria > Auribacterales > Auribacteraceae > JAGGZS01. The sequence goes on along the minus strand of JAGGZS010000106.1, from coordinate 3,996 downwards.
CTCAAAAAGAGCGTCAATAAAATCGTTTGCGTTAAAAGGGAGAATATCGTCTATTTGTTCGCCGATACCGATATATTTAACGGGAATATTGAATTCGTTTTGTATTCTGATAACAACACCGCCTTTGGCCGTACCGTCAAGTTTTGTAAGTATTAATCCTGTCAATGATAACGCTTCATTGAAAGTTTTTACTTGCGGGACAGCGTTTTGTCCTGTTACCGCATCAAGAACCATTAATATTTCGTGCGGCGCATTTATGATTTTTTTTTGGACAATGCGTTTTATCTTTTTTAATTCTTCCATTAGATTTTTGTTTGTATGGAGCCGACCGGCTGTATCGATAATGAGATAATCTGCATTTCTTGCCAAAGCCGCTTCAACGGCGTCATAAGCAACTGCCGCCGCGTCAGCGCCATGTTGATGTTTGACTAAATAAGCGCCTGACCGTTGAGCCCATACTTCAAGCTGTTCTATTGCCGCGCCCCTGAACGTATCGCAAGCCGCGAGGATAACTTTTTTCCCCTCAGACAAATAACGGTTGGCTATTTTCGCTATAGAAGTGGTTTTGCCGGTGCCGTTAACTCCAACAACAAGAATTATCTTAAGATTTTTTTCATCTTTATCTTCCGGTTGAGGTTGTAAAGTATCGTTTGATAAAAAATTTTTAAGTTCGTTTTTTATTGCATCATAGATAAAAGAAACATCTTTTTTTTCGTTTTTTGTTAATGACCGCTCAATTTTTTGTATAACTGATGTAACTGTGTCAAACCCCATATCCGCCTGTATAAGTATTTCCTCGATTTCTTCAATAATTTCCTCATTGATAACAGTATTTTTGCTGAACACTGATTTTAGTTTTGATGTTATTTGGTTTCTTGTTTTTTTTAATCCGTCAGCTAATTTTTTAAAAATCATTTGATTGAGCTCCGATTTTTTTCCTGTAATTTTTCTTTCATGTGTTCTAACAGGGAATAGGGGATGTTTAACGCCCCTAATACCCTACCGTCATTTTGCACCCCGTGGTAATCCGACCCGCCGGTTACTAAAAGATTATTTTCCTCGGCGATTTTTCTGTACTTTTTAGTTTGATGCGATTTATGCTCAGAATGAAAAATTTCCAGTCCGTCTAACCCGTAATTTTTAAAAATATCGATTAGATGATCCATTTTATAAATACCCGGATGCGCCATGACCGCTATACCGCCTATAGAATGAATTAAATCAATACATTCATTAATATTCAGTTTGAATTTTTTTACATAAGCCGGACAGTTTTCGCCTATATAACACCTAAATGCTTCATAGATAGATTTTATTTTGCCGTCTTTAAGAAGTTTGCGGGCGACATGAAGCCTTCCGGGCGAGGCGTTTTTTAATTCTTTTAATAAAGATTCGGCGCAAAAATCGATACCGATAAAATTAAGTTTTTCGGCTATTTTAAAGATACGTTTTTTTCTGTGATAACGCATTTTCTCGAGAAATTTTATAAAAGCATCATTTTTACCGTCAACAAAGTAACCTAAAATATGAATATCCCTGCCTTCTGTTTCGCAGCTAAGCTCAACTCCTGATATAAGCTCTATATTTAAACGCCGCGCTTCTTGAGCAGCTTCATCATAAGCGCTAATGGAGTCGTGGTCTGTTATGGCAATAGCGCTCAGGTTATGTTCCGCGACTTTCCTTATTATTTCAATCGGCGTTAATAATCCGTCTGAATGAGTTGAGTGAATATGTAAATCTATAAATTTAGCCATAAAAAATTTTTTTTAAATTGTTAAATATTAATTGAAGATTAAGTTAGCTGAAACAGCCTATTTTTTATTATTTATTTCACCTTTGATTTTATCTAATATGCCGTTAACGAATTTACCGGAATCCAAAGTACTGTATTTTTTGGCAATATCAATCGCTTCGTCTATGGAAACAGCGGGAGGAATATCGTCCATATAAAGAATTTCAAAAGTCGCTAACCGTAAAATATTTCTGTCAATATAAGTTATTCTTGAAAATTTCCAGTTTGCTGCATATTGTTCAATAAGCTGGTCGATAGTCTCAAGATTATTGATAATGCCTTGTATTAATATATTGGAGAATTCAATAATCAGGCTGCCGGAATTTTTGCTTTTTTTCAATCGGTTAGCCCGAGCCGCGAATTCCCAAACCGCCGACAGACGCGATATATCGAATTCACTGTTGATATCGCAGCTGTATAAAAACTGGACAGCTATTTCTCTGCTTATTCGTCGGTTACCCATTAAAAATCCTGTGCGAAGAGGTTGGTCATTTCAATCGCGCTTTTTGCGGCGTCCGCACCCTTATTTCCGGCTTTGGTTCCTGCCCGCTCGATAGCTTGTTCAAGGGTATCGGATGTTATCAGCCCGTATGTTACGGGAACCATAAACTGCAAGGAAACTTGGGCTATGCCTTTTGTTACTTCGTTGCTTATATAATCAAAATGGGGCGTTTGCCCTCTTATGAGTGCCCCGACACATATAATGGAGTCATATTTTTTTAAACTCGCTATTTTCTGTGCCATTACGGGAATTTCAAAAGATCCGGGTACCCAGATAACAGAAATTTCGTCATCTTTGACATTATGTCGTTTCAAAGTATCTAAGGCCCCTTCAAGAAGTTTGCTGGTGATAAAATTGTTAAAACGGCTTACGATTACAGCGTATGATTTTTTTTCGGATACAAGGTCGCCTGTAAATATTTTCATATCCGCCTCCTATTGGGTTAATGGCGATTATTAATTAATTTTATGCCCTAATTTTTCTTTTTTTGTCTTCAAATATTTTTTATTATACAGGGTAGGTTCTATAATAATTTCTTTTCTTTTAACAATGTTAAAACCGTACCCTTGAAGCCCTATTATTTTGCGGGGATTGTTTGTCAATAAGATAATATTTTTCACTCCCAAATCTATAAGAATTTGAGCACCTATACCGTATTCGCGAAGATCAGCGTTGAATCCTAAATGCTCATTTGCTTCTACAGTATCCATACCTTTATCCTGCAGAAAGTATGCTTTAAGTTTGTTTGCAAGCCCGATTCCGCGCCCTTCCTGACGCATATACAAAATCACTCCATTGCCGGCTTTAGCTATGGTTTCCATAGCTTGATGCAGTTGAGGTCCGCAGTCGCACCGCATTGAACCGAAAACATCACCTGTAAGGCATTCGGAATGTACTCTTACGAGAACATTTTTGTCAGGAGAAAGATTGCCCATTACAAGCGCGAGGTGTTCAAGGCTGTCAATGGTAGATTTGTACGCGATAAGCTTAAAAATGCCGAATTTAGTAGGCAGTTTAGTTTCTATAATTTTTGTGACCAGTTTTTCTTTTCTCCGCCTGTATTCTATAATGTCTGCAATTGAGCATAATTTCAGCCCGTATTTTTTTTTAAATTCTATTAGTTCGGGCAGTCTTGCCATTGTGCCGTCGTCATTCATTATTTCGCATATAACGCCTGCCGGGTATAATCCGGCAAGTGAGGTAAGGTCAACTGAAGCCTCGGTATGCCCTGCTCTTTGCAGGACACCGCCTTTTACCGAGCGTAATGGAAAAATATGTCCCGGAGTTACAAAATCGTTTGCGGTAGCGTATGGGTTAACCAAAGACTGGATGGTTTTTGCTCTGTCGTGCGCTGAAATGCCTGTGGTAATTCCGTGTTTGGCATCGACAGACACGCTGAACGCGGTTTTGTGCGTATCGCGATTTTTAGTTACCATTGGTGTTAAATTTAAAAAATCCAGCCGTTCGCTTTTCATGGGCACACAAACCAGTCCTCTGGCGTATTTAACCATAAAATTAATGTCATCTGGTTTAACAAGAGAAGCGGCCATGATAATGTCGCCTTCGTTCTCGCGGTTTACATCATCGGTTACAATAGCCATTTTACCGCAGTTTATGTCTTCGATAACATCTTCTATTTTGTCAAAATAAGTTGAGGAATTATCCATAAAGAATCCTTTTGTTAAAAAGAAAAGTATTATAA
>JAGGZS010000221.1 GCA_021161885.1 bacterium | reverse complement strand
TCCTTTCTTTTTTTATTTGTGGTTATTTATTATCTGATAGGATACGCTATTTTCTACCCAATCCACAACATTTGACAATATCTCTTGAATCAGTTTGCCATACTGTTTGCGGACAGGTTTGCGTTTGACGAGCTCTTATGAAAAATGCCGTTTACACACTTAACCTGACATACTCTCCCTATACTTTTGTAACAACCTCATATTACCTGAAAAGATTATATTTGATAATGCAGTAAAACGCCCTGAAAGCGTCTTTTAACCCGATTTTTTTTCCTTCGGAATAATCTCTTCCGAAATAAGATATTCCCACTTCGTATATTCTTACTTTTTTCTTAGCGACTTTAGCGGTTATTTCAGGTTCAAACCCAAACCTGTTTTCCTCTATTTTTATATCCTGAATAATTTCTCTTTTAAAAAGTTTATAACATGTTTCCATATCAGTAAGGTTAATATTCGTGAACATATTAGACAGTAAAGTAAGCATTCTATTGCCCACATAATGCCAGAAAAACAGCACCCTGTGAGGTCTGCTTCCTAAAAATCTTGATCCATACACAACATCGGCTTTATCAAAGATTGCCGGTTTTAATAAAATATGGAATTCCTGCGGATCGTATTCAAGATCAGCATCCTGAACAATAACATAATCACCGGTCGCCTGTTTAAATCCCGAACGCAATGCCGCTCCTTTGCCCATATTCATATCATGAAGAATAATTTTATCTACCTGATTTTTTAATTCAGAATAAATTTTTCTTGTTCCGTCAGTGGAAAAATCATCCACAACAATGATTTCCATATCAATATCTTTAACATCCTTCAACTTAGCAACAATTGTTTTTATTGTATTTTTTTCATTATATACAGGAATAACAACAGATAATTTCATTTCATCCTCTTTTAATTATTTGATAGTTTTTTCTTACTAATCAGTATTAATCCTTTTTTATCATATATACCAAATGTGCCGCATAAAACATATAAACAACCTGTGCCAAGATAACATACCGTGAATATGCCTCCAAACTCATTACTCCAAGAATCAATAAAAAATAACAGGTTGAAAGTAAAAATAAACCATAACCAGACCACATAAGCAAAGTGCCTGCCATTCGTTTTCTAATAAGCAGTATAAAACAATAAAGCGTACCTGCGTAAAGTATCAACATAAATAAATACTGATAAACACAATAAAAGAGCATAATCGGTTTATTTGAGAATAATTGTTTAAAAAACAACGAAATATTTCCGTGCAAGAGGTTATTAAAGTTAGGATTCGTCCAAAATGTATTTAACTTGCTGGCAAATATATTATTCGCGTTTGATATATGAGCTTTAATTATTCCCAGAAACGCTCCCAGCACCAGATATGCGGGATATTTAAAGGCTACTTTCATTTTTACCGCCTTATATTTATTATATATATACCGCGGAGTAAGACCCGGAACCATCCAGAAATTATGAATCTGGTATGATGTGGGGATATTATATTCTTCAGCTATCATCTCTTGCGCTTGTTCAATCGTAATATGATGTTTAAGGCTGAATGCCCCGCTACCCGACCCATAAATTAACTGGATCACTTGAGAATCGGCAAGTGCCCACGCTCCGAACTGACGATGGTTTCGGAGCAGCCAAGGGAACAACACAAGCCATGTCATTAAAATCAAAATCAAACTGCTGGCAAATTTAAATCGTATGGTATCTGTGCTGAACAGAATAACTATCACTGGAACAAAAATAAAAAATTTGAGCCCCGGCCAAGTAAGAATTGAGACTCCAAACAATATACCTGAGGCAAACAAATATATCAAAGCCAAAGCCTTATTAGTGGCGCGGGATGTAAAAAATTTCATAAATAAATATAGCGCCAGCATAAACAGAAAAATATACAGTATCTCACTCATAGCGGAATATATATAAGGATAAACCGATAAATTCATTACCATTAGTAAACCGCTCAAAAACGCAACTGCCGATTTTTTCACAATCATATATGTTATCTGCATCAGCAAAAAAGCGGATACAGCATACAAAATCATTTGGACAAGATAAATATAAATCATATTGCCGGACAACAGGATTAATAATGCTAAAAATAATGGATATATCGGTGTACGGTGAAAATCAGGATGCTTTGTCGGATTGCCAATGTCCCGGGAAAACACTTTTTTATCCAGAAGTATATGCCCCATCAAATAATAATGATAAGCATCAGGATTAAAAAAATTCTTTCTTATACAGGGTTTTGTCGTATGATCGAAAAATAGGTTTGGCGAAGATGTGTAAACCAAAATAAAAAACAAACAGTTTACTATCAAGGCAACAGCGCCTAAACAATAATAATATTTTTTTGGCATTTCCCCTCCATTATTAATTACAATATAATTTTACTGCGTCCTGTTAAATATTAATATCGTCATACATTTTTCTAATTACTTTATAAAAAGATGATTCATTTAGCAACAAAAACCAGTTGAACCCTTCTTCCTTGCCAAACCATGTTAGTTGTCTTTTCGCAAACCGCCTTGTATTTCGTTTTAATAAATTCACCGCACTGCCCAAATCGCATTTTTTGCTAATATATGCTGAAATTTCTTTAATTCCAAGCGCTTGCGATGCGTATTTATTTTTCAATATACCAAATTTAATCAAATTTTCGACCTCTTTCACCAATCCCTGTTCAATCATTTCGTCCACTCGCCGTTCAATTCGTTCATACATTAAGTTGCGAGTCCAGAACACGCCCCGTAAAAATAATTTGCCGAGAACAGGATGATTATCCGCAACCGGATTATTCCACTGGGATTTCAGCTCAGAAAATTTTTCTCCGGTAATTTTATTAACTTCAAGAGCACGTATAACACGCCTTACGTTCTGATGCGCGATAAGCTCGGCTGAGACAGGATCAACCTCCCGTAATTTATCATGCAGGTACTGCGAACCATTATTTTCCGCGACATACATCATTTCCGCCCTAAAAACCTCATCCGCGGCAGGAGCACTGCAAATACCTTTTAACAACGTCCGCACATACATTCCCGTCCCGCCGACTATAATCGGAATTTTTCCTTGGTCATGCAGTTGTTTGACAACGTCAACCGCGTCTTCATAAAAATCCGCAACAGAATAAGTTCTATAAAAAGGAACATAGTCAATAAGATGATAAGGGATTTTCCATCTCATTTCCAAAGACGCTTTAGCGGTAATTATGTTCATATGTTTGTAGACCTGCATAGAATCAGCAGATATTATTTCGGCATTATGGATTTTTTTAGCGAGTTCATGCGCAATAAACGATTTACCGCAAGCAGTAGGACCTACGATAAAAACTGTTTTATTCCCGCTTAAATTCTTTTCGCAGTTGTCCATAACTCATCCTGATAATTGTTGGTCTGCCGTGAGGGCAGGTATACGGTGTTTGAGTCAGAAAAAGATCGTCAGCCAACTGCTGCAGTTCCTGCATCTGCAGTTTATCGGCGGATTTAACAGAACTGCGGCAGGCCATCATTTTAGCCAGCTTTTCCTGCCAGTTCGATAAAGAATCCGATGAATCTTTTCGTGATTCATCAATAATGTCTTCAAGTAAAGCGATTATAGATGTCTGAGAAATATATTTGGGTAAAGCGTCTATAATAAAAGTATCGTTGCCAAAAGGATTAATGCCTATTCCCGCTTGTTTTAAAAGACCTATTTTCGATAATAAAACTTTTTTTCGTATTTTATCCGCCTGATAAGTTACAGGGAACATCAAAGATTGAGACGGCAGAGAACCGCTCGATATTTGCCTTAATATTTTTTCATAATTAATACGTTCGTGAGCGGCGTGCTGGTCTATTATAACTAATCCTTCTGCCGATTCGCACAGAATAAAACATTTTCCTATCTGTCCCACAACTTTTATGCCGGATATATATAACTGGTTTTCCATATCCGTATCCTGCACATATTCAGCGGAAAAAGACCCGTTCTCATCGGTTTGTTCACTTTGCAGCATATTGTCAAGACGGTTAACGAAATCATCTTCCATATCGTTAGACGAAACAGCATCAGTATCAGTGGACTTTTGTTTTATTTCAGAAAAAGGCGCTTGATATTTAGGCTGCAGAGAAGAATCCTGAGAAGCGTTAGGATTTAATAAATTTGATGATGATTTATCCGCCGGCGAAGAATACTGGTTAAACCTTGGTATATTATAAGAAAAATTAATTTTTTTAAACTCATCGTTTTGCTCTTTAATATCAAAAATCAGTTTAGAACTTTTAAGCACATCCTGCATAGTTTTCTTCACCAAATTTTCTACTTGTGATAACTGTGAAAATTTGACTTCATTTTTAGTGGGATGAATATTAACGTCCACGGTTGAAGGGTCAATATCCATATAAAGAAAAACTATCGGGAATCTGCCTGCCGGCAGAAGTGTTCCGTAAGCGCGACGGATCGATTGCGATAACTGGTACGACCTAATAACTCTTGTATTTACGAAAAAATACTGGCCGGATCGAGTATTACGGCATAACTGCGGATGAGATATATATCCTTTTATAGAAACATTTTCTCCTTCGGCTTTAAACGGAATTAAATCCGATAGAAAATCCCTGCCGAAAATATGCGATATTCTTTCATGGATATGCTCAGTTCCCAGCAGTCGGTAAACTTCCCTGTTTTCATCACACAAAGTAAAATGAATTTTCGGATGAGACAGGGCTAATTTTAAAAATATTTGATTAATAGCCATTTTCTCGGCATGAAAACTGCGCACGAATTTTTTTCTGGCAGGCACATTATAAAACAAATCCCTTATTTCAATAATAGTGCCCGGCGCGATATTATCTTCAGCTACACCCATAATATGTCCGCCGTCAACACGTATGCTTGTGCCTATTTGATTTTCTTGCGTAGATGTCCGCAGAAGAAATCTGGATACCGCTGCTATACTTGGCAACGCCTCGCCTCTAAACCCCATTGTGCTGAGTGAATATAAATCTTTATCGGTTTTTAATTTGCTTGTGGCATGCCGTTCAAGTGCAATTTTGGCATCTTCCCTGTCCATCCCCATTCCGTTGTCCGCTATGCGTATAAGTTTCATTCCGGATTGGCTAATATCAATATTTATTCTGTTAGCTTGGGCGTCAATACTGTTTTCAATAAGTTCTTTAACTACGGCGGCAGGATTTTCAATCACCTCGCCCGCGGCGATTTTATTAATTACTTTATCGTCAAGTATTTTTATTTTCATATTTACTCACCGTTATTCGTTATCATTAGACAATTCTTTAAGTTCATAAAGTAAATTTAACGCTTCCAGCGGAGTAATTTTATCGCATAAAATTTTTTTCAGTTTCTCCACAGCCGGGTTCGGTTTATTTTCCGCGAACAACATAAGCTGTTCGCCATGTGATAAAACCGCCTCGTCATCAGCATTTATTTTAGACAGCATTTGCTGTTCCCGAATACAATCGTTTTCGAGATGGGCTAAAATTTCCATCGCCCGATTAATCACCCTGCGGGGTAACCCTGCCAAACGGGCTACATGTATCCCATAACTCTTATCGGTACCTCCTTGAACAATCTTTCGTAAAAAAATTATTTGGTCGTTCCATTCTTTAACAGCGATGTTATAGTTTACCACGCCTTCAATCTGGTTTTCAAGTTCTGTCAGTTCATGATAATGTGTAGCGAACAATGTTCGCGCCCGCACAGACGGTGTATTGCTTAAATATTCAGCCACTGCCCATGCTATGCTTATGCCGTCAAAAGTGCTTGTTCCTCTGCCTATTTCATCTAATATGATGAGACTATGCTCGGTAGCGTTATTTAAAATGTTAGCGGTTTCAATCATTTCAACCATAAAGGTAGACTGCCCTTTGCCCAGTTCATCGGATGCTCCCACTCTCGTAAACACCCTGTCCGCTACACCTATAAAAGCGGATTCAGCAGGTATGAACGATCCCGTCTGAGCCATTATTACCAATAAAGCGGCTTGGCGAATATAAGTTGATTTTCCCGCCATATTAGGTCCGGTTATGATCAGAAGCTGGTTAGATTCCGTATCAATCATCAGGTCATTAGGCACGAATTCGCCCTTATCCAGTATCGCTTCAATTACAGGATGCCTGCCATTAATAATCTCTATTTTGTCATCATTATTGACAACCGGTTTTGCGTATTCAAAATACAAAGCCGCCTTTGCGAACGATACTATACAGTCAAGCATAGCGCAGGTTCTGCCGGTAACCTGAATCTGATTGGTATAAGCTAAAATATTGATTCGCAGTTCAGAAAAAATATTTGTTTCAATTTCTTTTATTTGTTCTTCAGCGTTAAGCACTTGAGATTCTATCTCTTTAAGTTCAGCTGTGATATATCTTTCACCGTTGGAAAGAGTCTGTTTGCGAATATAATTATCAGGCACCATATCAAGATTTGTTTTCGTAACTTCTATATAGTAACCGAACACTTTGTTATAGCGTACTTTAAGTGATTTTATTCCTGTCCTTTGCATTTCTTTTGCCTGAAATTTTGCCATCCACGATTTGCCGTCTTTGCTAACAGAGCGAATTTTGTCAAGTTCCTCATTATAACCCGGTTTAATTACACCGCCGTCTTTAATTGTTGCAGGCGGCTCATCGACTATGGCTTTTTGTATTTCATCGACAAGCGCGGGCAGTTCAACTAATCCATCATAGAAATTTTTTAATAATTTAGATTCAAAATTTTTCAGCTCATTTTTAAGGTTGGGAATTTGTTTTAGTGATTCTTTCAAGGCAACCACGTCGCGTGGATATATCTGGTTAAACCCACATCTTGAAATCAGCCGTTCAATATCCCTTATTTTCTTTAAAAAAACCTCTATATTGTCGAGAATTCTGGGATTTTGCATAATATCTTCTACCGCATTGAGTCTGGCGTTAATCTTATCTACATCGATCAAAGGCGATGTAATCCATTCTTTCAATAACCTTGCGCCCATTGAAGTTGAGGTAAAATCAAGAATAGAAAACAATGTTTTGCCAGTAGAATCAGGTCTTATGGTTTCAAGCAGTTCAAGGTTTCTCTGGGATATAGGGTCAATTATCAAATAATCGTTAAGTGAATAAGATTTTATTACAGTGATATGATCTAACGCAGTGCATAAATTTTCATTAAGAAAATTGACAGCCGCTCCCGCCGCGCCGATAACAGGGCTTGATTCGCTGATACCAAACCCTTCGAGAGTAAATGTGCCTAACAGTTCCCTTAACCGCTGTTCAGCTGATGTTGTCTCAAACATCCAATCTTCATAAGGATTGATAGTACAGCGCGCAATATTTTTAAGTTTAGAGCTGAATTCCTTATCATTTAACAACGTCTCTGCGATAACCAGTTCCGAAGGGGTTATTCTGAAAATTTCGCTTAATAAATCGTGTTCATTATCTATTTCGCAAACTCTGAAATCGCCGGTTGACAATTCAACAATAGCTAAACCGTAAACATTTTTTATTACACATAAAGAGGCAAGGAAATTACTTGTGTCAGCGTTAAGAAGATTTTCGTCAACAGCGGTTCCGGGAGTGATAACTTTCACTATATCGCGCTTGACAATACCTTTAGCTTTTTTCGGGTCTTCCACCTGCTCGCAAATAGCTACTTTTTTGCCGGCTTTAATCAATTTCGGTATATATGAGCCGGCAGCATGGTAAGGAAACCCGCACATAGGATATTTACCGGTTCTGCCTCCTTCGCGCGCGGTTAAAGTTATCTCGAGAATAGACGACGCTATTTTTGCGTCATCGTAAAACATTTCGTAAAAATCGCCCAGCCGAAAAAGTAAGATAGCGCCCTGCACTTTTTGTTTCATCTGGTTATACTGTTTCATCATAGGAGTTATGTTAGACATTTTCAATAGTTCCAAACAATGTTAAAGGTGTTACTTTATTTATTGATACATTAACGTATTTACCTACATATTTTTCATCACCGGTAAACACAACCCGTTTAAAATTAAGCGACCGCCCGAACAATCGTTCAGGATTGCGTTTACTTTTGCCTTCGACTAGAATTTGCACTTTTTTATTAAGAAATTTTTTATTTTTCCGCAGACTTATTTTTTCCTGCAGTTCAAGCAGGCGGCGGTTACGGTCTTCTTTTATTTGTTTAGGCACATTGCCTTCATATTTTGCCGCGCTGGTACCATATCTTACGGAATACTTAAAAATAAAAGAGGAATCATACTCAACATAATTCATAACGTCTAAAGTATCCTGAAAATCGTCTTCTGTTTCACTGGGAAACCCTACAATAAAATCGGACGATAACGATATATCCGGCACAAGTTCTTTAACAAGATCAATTTTACGCAGATAATTTTCTCGGGTATATTTGCGGTTCATTTTTTCTAAAATCTTATTTGAACCCGACTGTATAGGCAGATGCAGGTAAGGGCATACCTTATCCAAATCACGTATAGCTTTAAAAAGGTCTTTATCCGCATCTTTTGGATGAGAAGTCAAGAACCGAAGCCTGAATTGTCCGTCAATAGAATTAAGTTTATTCAGCAGATCGACAAAGCGCATATTATACTCTTTGCCGTAGGAATTGACATTCTGTCCCAAAAGAGTTATTTCCCTGCACCCGTTATCTACGAGTTTTTGCGCTTCACAAAAAATTTTATCCGGCGGCATACTTTTTTCCCGACCCCTTACATACGGCACAATACAATAAGAACAAAAATTATCGCATCCGCGCATAACAGCTACGTATGCCCGCAACTGTTTTTTATGTTGGACCTGCGGATAAAAATCCCTTTTATCATCTTTGATTAACTCATGGGTTTTTACGCCCAATATAGAATTTTCAATAAGCCTGGGCAATTCCACGTAAGCGTTAGGTCCGCAAAGGACGTCAACTTCAGGATACTTTTTTAAAATCACGCTTTCCTGATTTTCAGCCATACAACCGCATACACCAATGGTAAGCCCGTTGTTGTCGTTTTTCTTCCGTTTTATAAGTTTACTTATTTTATTAAAAACTTTAACTTCGGCTGATTCCCTTACACTGCAAGTCTGAAGCAGTACAATATTAGCCTCATCCTCATTATCAACCGGGACAAACCCGGATGATGTAAGAATCGAGTTTATCAAATCAGCGTCATAGGCATTCATCTGGCAACCCCAAACCTGAATATAATATTTTTTATCAAATTCCATAATATTTCTCTAAAAAAAATTTTATGAATCTCCCCGCCCTTACGGACGGGGTATCTTCTGTTTCAACTTTCAGTTGTCCAGCCTGTTTTTCATATCATATGAAAAACTACTGGAACTTGCTCTCATCCCCGACCTCACGGACGGGGA
>JAGGZS010000184.1 GCA_021161885.1 bacterium | reverse complement strand
TTCTTTTAATCCGCATTATAACAAATTTAACACTCTTTTTTATATGATTTTATTTCGCAACACTCCCATATAAGTAAAAAACTGGGATATTCTGATAAAAAATTTCATTCATTGAATAGATTTTTTCTTTTTGTTAATCTTTTCTAATCTAATAAATATTATAACCCGATTTTTAAGGATTAAACTGTTCGTATGCCATTGCCGTCAAAAAAAATTCTCGGTTTATTTTTTATTTTTTTACTGCCTTTTATCATCCGTGCAGGTTATTTTCTCGATACTCGCGATAAACCGTATACCCAAGAACCGATTTTATTAAGCTATGTTAATCACCAGTTCGCCATAGATTTAATGGACAACACTCACGCGCCTTATACTATTTTCAGGTCGCCTTTTTATCCGCTGTTCATAAGTAAAATTTACAAACTTTTCGGGACAAACCCGTTTTATATCAAAATAATACAATGGTTTTTAGGGGCATTGGGATGTGTTCTGCTGTTTTTTATCGCAAACCATTTTTTATCTTTCAAAAAAGCGTTAATTGTTTTTACAGTTTATTCCTTATATGTTCCGTCCGTTTATTTTGAAGGTGAACTGTTTGAACATTCATTGAGCGTATTTTTTATTCTGTTATCTATTCTTTTAATAATTTTTTCATTTAAAAAACAAACAGCTGTTTTTGGTTCCTGCCTGTTGATATTTTTCGCGGCTGTTTTTTATGGGCTGTCATTTCTTTTGCGTCCTGATATTTTGTTATCATTACCTTTTTTGATAATATCGTTCATCTTTTTTTCAGCTGCCAAAAAACTCAAAATTCTTCTTATGAGTGTATTTACGGTCATAGTGATAATATTTGTTTATTTCCAAGTTCATCCTCTACTTTTTATGCCGGTATCTGAGAACAGGACGGCAATTAATGCGTCCGTCAACTTTTATCTTGGCAACAATCCCAAAGCCGACGGGTTTAATCCTATGCTCCACGAGGTGCGGGAGATGCCGTCTGACCATCCGGAGGCGATAAAATATCACATCACCGGCCTTACATTGGCTATGGTGTTATACGCGAAAACACAGACATCAGGCGGGCTCGATACGATAGCTGCGTACTGGCTCGGCAGAGCAAAATCGTTTATCCTTAACCATCCGTTAAAATATTTATTTTTAGAACTCAAAAAAGCTGTTTTATTTTTTAACGGTTTTTTTATAACGAACCAGAAAGACATTTATTATCTAAGAAATTTTTCCGCTGTTTTGTCTTTGGGATTATGGAATTTTCTGATTTGTTTTCCTCTCGGATTGATATTTCCGTTTGCTCTGATTGCGATATTTTTCCAGAAAAAACAGGATAAAAAATTTTTGCTTTTATGTTTTCCGTTAGGATGTTTGGCAAATACCCTGATTTTTTTTCAAGGCGCGAGGTTTAATCAGCCGGCAATACCTTTTTTTATAATATTAGCGGTAGAGGGCTTTTTTACCGCGATAAATCATATCAGACAAAAAAAATGGGGTTTCACATTAATTCTTTTAGGATTTTTTATTCTGTGTAACTTTAATTTTTTCAATTCTCATTATTTAAGAAACGCCCAGGAATCATTTAATGTAGGCAGAATGTATTTAAAAAAAGAAAATTTTACTCAAGCAGACCGATTTTTCAGAAAATCAATTAAGTATGACAACCAATTCGCTCCGGCTATTTTAAGTTTAAATATCATTTTCCAAAAAGTCAAAAAACAAAATGAAGGGCTTAATTTTTATCTTGATTTATACAAAAAAAATAAAAAATCATGGGCAACGCTCTATTGTATCGCCGATTTATACAGCAAAACCGATAATTTAACAAAAGCGCTTATGCGGGGTAAACAATTGATAGAACAATTTCCCGATAATTCGGAAAACTATATGCTTCTCGGCAATATTTATCTGTTGCGCAAAGAACCTCTTGAGGCGGTATCCATTTATCAGAAAGGATCAACAAAGTTTCCTGATAACTCGTTAATGCAGTTAAGTTATGTATCGGTTTTAGTATCGCTTCAAAACTATGGCGACGCCTTAAAAGTAATAGAACACATTTTATCGAAAACAACTTATTATCCCGAAATCTTTTATTATGCCGGATACTGTTTTATCGCTGAAAAACAATATGAAGACGCCTACGCGATACTTAACGCAGGAATACAGAGGCATCCGGGCAATTTCTCTTTGCTGAACCTGCTCGCCTACGTATTCGAGCAGACTAAACAGATAGATAAAGCGATAATTTGTCATGAACAGATTTTAAAATCGTCGCCTGAGAACAATGTATCTTTATATGAAACCGCAAGACTGCTGAATCTTAAAGGAAACCGCAAAAAAGCGTTATCGTATGCGGTCAAGGCATACAAAACCGGCAACCCGAACGCGCTTGAACTTATCCGAAAAATAAAAAAGTAAACCTGAACATCCACTGTTTTCTGCAAATAAAATTTTTCTATCCTATTTGTCGTTCCCGTGAAAACGGGTATCCACCCTTATTTGTCATTCCCGTGAAAACGGGAATCCATTTCGTAATAAAACTATGAATTCCCAATTAAATTTTAAATGACACCTTAAGTTTGTTTTATCAAAAAAAATAATTTAATTGCAATATCTATACCAAATAAATTACTATAAAAACATCTCAAAAACATAAACATTGCCATCGCTGTAAAAATCACATAATTCGCGGACAAATACGG
>JAGGZS010000048.1 GCA_021161885.1 bacterium | reverse complement strand
TTTGCAGAAAATTTCTGCGTAAAAACGAGTTTAGAACAAAAATAGATACCCTAAAAACATAATTTTTAAAAAATCAATCAACTTTTCAGAAATTTAGAAATTTTCCCTATACTTTTGCAACAACCCCCTTATGAAAAATGCCGTTTACACACTTAACCTGACATACTCTTTTTTTTTTCGCTGGATTTTGATCAATCAGCGAACTGATTGATCAAGTCTATACACCGGCTGTTAAGGTTTATCAAAACTACAACCATTTACACACTTTTTATGACACACCTGGATTGTTGGGATTGTTGTTTATCATTCATGCCGTATGCAAAAATGACTACATTTTTTATACATCAACAAAAAATAAAAAAGCCGGAACAGTATTTGCGCTCCGGCTTTTATGTGATATGTTAAAGAATTGTTATCAAGTTCCCATATTCCAACTTGCAAGATACTCTACCTGTTCAGGAGTCAATGTATCAATATTTACGTTCATTGATTTAAGTTTTAATGACGCTACCCATTCTTCTATTTCCTGGGGCACAAAATAAACTTTATTACCAAGTTTACCTTTGTTGTCGATACAATACTGGGTAGCTAACGCCTGAGTCGCGAAACTCATATCCATAACACAAGCGGGATGACCTTCCGCCGCAGCAAGATTAATTAATCTGCCTTCAGCAAGCAGATAAATTCTTCTGCCATCAGACTGCACATAAGAATCAACAAAGTTTCTTATATTTTTCTCGACGTTAGCGGACATTTCAGTAAGTCCTTCAATATCTATTTCCACGTTAAAATGACCAGAGTTACAAACAATAGCCCCGTCTTTCATTTTAGAGAAATGTTCAGGCCGAAGTACGTGAATATCACCTGTTAAAGTACAGAACAGGTCTCCTATTTTTGCCGCGTCTTCCATAGGCATAACCCTAAATCCATCCATAACCGCTTCAAGTGATTTAATAGCGTCAACTTCAGTAACGACAACATTAGCGCCCATTCCTCTTGCCCGGACGGCAAACCCGCGGCCGCACCATCCGTATCCTGCGACAACTACGATTTTTCCCGCGATAAGAATGTCTGTCGCCCGGATAATCCCGTCAAGAGTAGATTGTCCGGTTCCATAACGGTTATCAAACATTTGTTTTGTCGCCGCGTCGTTGACAGCTATAACAGGCAGTTTTAAAGCCCCGTCTTTTTCCATAGCTTTAAGGCGGATAACACCTGTGGTGGTCTCTTCCATACTTCCTAATATATCTGGTATTAATTCCTTATAATCCTTATGAAGTGTTGAAATCAGATCCGCGCCGTCATCCATTGTAATGTTTGGACGATGTTCTATAGCGGTTCTTAAATGTTTATAATACGTTTCATTATTTTCACCTTTTACAGCATGGACGGATATATCGTAATCGTTTACCAGTGAAGCGGCTATATCATCCTGAGTGGACAGCGGGTTAGACGCGCAAAGAAGAATATCCGCTCCGCCCGCTTTAAGTGATCTGACAAGGTTAGCGGTTTCCGCGGTAACGTGCAAACATGCCGACATCCGCATGCCTTTTAACGGCTGTTCTTTGCGGAATTTTTCCATAACTTGCTGAAGCACAGGCATATCGTTATAAGCCCATTCAATTCGTTTTTTGCCTTGAGAAGCTAATCCCAAGTCTTTTACATCATATGTTTTCAAGTTTTCGCCCATAATAAAAGCTCCTTTTTTAAATAAACAGAATTTGCTTAAGCAAGTCCTGCTTCTTTGCGTAATAATTCAACTTTATCTGTTTTTTCCCAGAAAAACAAATCAGCTCTTCGCCCGAAATGACCGTGTCGAGCCGTTTCTTTATAAATAGGCCGTAAAAGTTCAAGTTCGTCAATAATTTTTTTAGGTTGTAAAGGAAAAATTTTCCGCGCTATTTTGGATAATTGTTTTTCAGGTATTTTATTTGTGTCGAAAGTATCTATCAAAACAGATATTGGCTCCGCCACGCCGATAGCGTATGAAAGCTGGACTTCGCACTCATCGGCAAGGTCGGCGGCAACGATATTTTTGGCGATATATCGTCCCATATAAGTGGCGCATCTGTCAACTTTTGACGGATCTTTACCGGAAAACGCTCCGCCCCCGTGACTTCCTTTACCGCCGTATGTATCTACGATAATTTTTCTGCCTGTCAACCCTGTATCCCCCATAGGACCGCCGACTACGAATCTGCCTGTCGGGTTAATATGAAAAATAGTGTTTTCGTCTATAAATTCAACGGGTATAATTTTTTTAATTACCTTATTGATCATATCGTTTTTAATTGTTTCATAATCCACTTTGTCGTCATGCTGAGTGGATATGACAACCGTATGAACCCGTTTAGGTTTTCTTCCGTCATATTCAACGGTTACCTGAGATTTAGCGTCAGGCCGCAGATATTGAATTGATCCTTGCTGACGCACATAAGCGAGATATTCAACCAGTTTGTGGGCGAGACTTATGGGCAGGGGCATAAATTCTTCATTTTCTTTAGAAGCGTAGCCGAACATTATCCCTTGGTCTCCTGCGCCCTGCTCCGTATGCAGCCCTTGTCCTTCGGAAACGCCTTGAGATATATCAGGGGACTGTTGATGAATGGAATTTATCACTGCGCATGTTTTGTAATCAAACCCTTTTGATGAATCATCATAGCCTATTTCCCGCACAGTTTCACGGGCGAGCGCGGCATAATCTATCTGAGCGGTTGTTGTAATTTCACCTGCAATAAAGATTAATCCGGTTGTGAGTAAAGTTTCGCAGGCTACCCTTGCGTGTTTATCCTGAGCGAGTATCGCGTCTAAAATGGAGTCTGATATTTGATCAGCCATTTTATCGGGATGTCCCATTGATACCGACTCGGATGTAAATAATTTTTTATCAGTCATTTCTAATTTTCCTCCTCATTAATTAAAGCAGTGGTTGTTCCTTAAACTTTTTATCTGCTCTTTGGTAACTAATTAAATCTCCAATATCATACCATACGCCTTTAAATATATAAGAATAAACTTCATCGTTTTTATAAGCCCATTGAATAAAATAGCCGGGCGCGTCGGCTGTATTCCCGTCATTTATATATTTAGTAATCAAAGATACTTTATTTTTTTTGAACAGATAAATTCCAAGAGCGGCTAAAGTTGAAGGCGGATTTTCGGGTTTTTCAACAAAAGATATAACTTTCCCGTTACTGTCGAGACTTACTATCCCGTATTGAGTTGCTAATTTATAATCATTAACGTCGTAAGCGCATATTACAATATTTTTATCCGCGGAAAAATTTTTCAGTTTAGCGAGATCAAAATCAAACAGGTTGTCGCCCGCGACAACAATCAGGTCGTCATCAATATTTTTTTCGGTTATAACAAAATTCATATCGCCAATAGCGCCTAATCTGTCGTCGTTAGACAAAGTGCCGTCGTTAAGGATTTCTACGGGTATATGATAATCAAACTCGTTTTGCCATTTACAGAAATGACTGTAAAATTTATCATTAGTAACCACATAAACAGTATCTATATTCTCAAAAACCTCAAGTTTCCCGATTATATACTCAATAATAGGTTTACCGCCGACAGGCAGTAATGGTTTAGGTTTATCTTTAGTAAGCGGGTATAATCGAGTAGCATACCCTGCCGCCATAATAACAGCTTTCATTAATAACTCCTTATAATATGATTAAATATTTAAAAAATCAGGCACATGGTCTTTTAAAAATTTTTCAGCTTTATGCCTAATATTCCTTGGGTCTTCTAATGCGCACAGTGAATCTACAAGTTTTTTTATTTCACTAAAGGAAACTGATCTTAGAGTTCTTTTAAGTTCAGGTATTACCACCGAACTGCAGCTTAATTCGTCGACACCGAGTCCCATGAGGATTAAGGCCAAAGCGGGTTCGCTAGCCATTTCCCCGCACACCCCGACCCAGATATTTTCTTTATGCGCGGCGTCAACGGTCATTTTTATTAATCTTAAACCGCCGGATGAGTAGGTTCATAAAGATACGCTATTTTTTCATTTATCCTGTCAACAGCCATAGAATACTGTATAAGGTCATTTGTGCCTAAACTGAAAAAATCGACTTTTTTCGCGATTATATCAGCGGTTATCGCCGCGGACGGGACTTCTATCATAACGCCTACCTGCATTGACGGGTCAAAAGATATACCTTCTGCCGTCAGCTCGGATTTAACCTCATCAAGCAGCTTAAGCGCCTGATTAACTTCTAAAACAGCCGATATCATAGGGAACATAAGTTTAATATTGCCTAAAGCGCTGGCCCGTAAAATAGCTCTTAACTGAATTTTAAAAATTTCAGGTCGAGCAAGACAAAACCGAATTGCCCGCCAACCGAGAAACGGGTTCATTTCTCGGGGAATATCAAGTTGAGACATAAACTTATCGCCGCCGATATCGAGTGTACGAATGACCACTGATTTCGGATAAATTCTTTTCGCGACATTAAAGTAAGCCTGATAATGTTCCTCTTCAGACGGTAAGTCGGTTCGATTCATATAGAAAAATTCAGTACGGTAAAGACCTATGCCTTGAGCGCCGTGAGCGATTACAGACGGCACATCTTCCGGCATTTCGATATTAGCTGCTATATGTATTCTAAATCCGTCCGTTGTTTCCGCCTGTACATCCCTTAACTGCGCTAGTTCCTCTTCATACAGATCAAGGCGGGTTCGTTCTTTACCATAGCGCTCCATTGTTTTTTTCGAAGGGTTTACGATCAGGATACCCCGATTGCCGTCAATAATTACCCGCGAACCTTCCTTAATTTTTTCACTGGCTCTGCCAAGCCCGACAACTGCAGGTATCTCTAATGTTCGAGCCATAATAGCCGTATGTGAAGTCCTGCCGCCTATATCCGTAGCAAAGCCGATAACGTGTTCTTTGTGCATAAGAGCTGTATCCGAAGGTGAAATATCATAAGCTATAACGATTACTTCTTCATTCAAAGCGGATAAATCTTTATGTTCCTGTCCCATCAAATTTTGAAGAACCCGTTTGGATACATCTTTTATATCGCTGGAGCGTTCTTTAAGATATTCATCATTAATTTTAGTAAAAATTTTCGCGTACTTTTCGGTTATTTTAAAAAAGATATATTCTATGTTCAGAAGTTGGCTTTCCAGTTCTTTGATTATTTCCTCAACAAGGACGCGGTCTTCAATAACAAGCAGATGGGCATTAAAAATTTCGGCATGTTCAGTACCCATAGCGGCGGCAATACGTTTTTGGATATCAAGGATTTGTTTTCTTGTGGAAGTAAGGGCTGTTTCAAACCTGAGCATTTCGTTTGGAATTTGGGATTTTTTTATTTTGTATTTCGGGATAACAGGATGCAGTTCACTTTCATATTTATAAGCTTTGCCTATTACAAATCCGGGAGACACAGCAATACCCTTATAAACTATTTCTTTTATTTTGTTTATTTTCTTAGTTGTTTTTGCCGGATTTTTTTTATCAGCCATAAAAAAACCTTTATATTATTTTTCTCCGAATTTTTGTTCAAACAAATCTATCAGCTTATTGACGGCTTGTTCGGCGTCTTCTCCAACTGCTCGAATTTTAAGTTTGGTTCCTCTACTTGCTGCCAGAGTCATCACTCCCATAATACTTTTCCCGCTGACGCTCATAGAATCTTTAGAAATGTAAATATCGCACTTAAATTTATTAGAGAGCTGAACAAGCATAGACGCGGGACGGGCGTGTATGCCAAGTTTATTTTTTATAACAACATCTCGTTCAAAAGATTGAGTCATTTATTTTCCCTAACGCCTTATTCTGCATCACTTGCATAAGTTTATTATTAAGTTCCTGAGCGGGATTTATGCCCAACTTTTTCAATCTATAATTAAGCGCCGCCACTTCAACGAGTGAGATAATGTCTCTGCCCGGTTTTACAGGTATTGTTATAAAGGGAAGTTTCAGCCCGAGTATACGGATATATTCGCTTTCTATTCCTAAACGTTCATATTCTTTATCTGGGTCCCATTTTTCTAAAGATACAACAAGTTCAACCCGTTTTCTTTCTTTTATGCAGCCGACTCCAAAAAGGGTTTGAACATTGATAATGCCTATACCTCTTAATTCCATAAAATGTCTTGTGATTTTAGCTCCTTCTCCGATAATATAGTTAGATTCCACTAATTTCAGCCGTACTACATCGTCAGCTATGAGCCTATGCCCTTTACTAATTAATCCTAAAGTAGCTTCACTTTTTCCGATACCGCTTTTTCCGATTATAAGCATACCTACTCCGAATACTTCCACTTCATCGCCATTATATGTAATCGTCGGAGCGAAAGAATCTTCGAGAAACAGTGTAGCTTGGTTAATAAACTTCATTGTCATATACGGAGAACGAATTAAAGCGATATTATACTCTTGCGATAACCGTAAAAGTTCTTCACACGGTTTCATACGTCTGGCGAGAATAATACATGGAACTTTTGTCCGAAAAATTTTTTTCAACCGTTCATACCTTAAATTAGATTCAAATTTTTCGAGGTATGTCATCTCTACTTTTCCAAAAACCTGAATCCTTTTATCTGCGAAATAATCTGAGTAGCCCGCAAGAGCAAGACCAGGTCTATTGAGCTCAGCAACGGTAATAGACCTATTGATACCTTTTGAACCTGCTATCAATCGAAGGCGCAATTTTGCCTTTAGTTTTTCGTAAAATTCATTTACGGTAATGCTTTTTTTCATCTAAATAATCCTAAAAATCATATTTTATTAATCCTAAGTTAGCGTCTTTCCTGTAATAAAGCATATTAAGCATATTGTCTAACGAATCGTTAAACATAAAATATTCCTTTTTTTTCTCTTTTAAAGCCGAAACTGCTTCCGATAAAGACAGTGTCGGGACAGAAAAGGTTTCTTTAGTTGAGATAGAAATTGATGCCCCTGAACCGTTATCATTGTCAGGAGAAACTTCAATAGAGGTTTTGCTGAATAAAACGGAGCCCGGAAGCTGATAATTATCGGCTTCGCGCTCAACAATAATATAACTGTTTTCCGCTGATTTTGAAATAATATTGGCATTGCCGGTTGATTGATTATTAAAAATCAGGAACTGGTCATGCGATTCGTCAAGCTGTTTTACGGCAGTATTGATATCCATTTTCTCAAGTGTTAAATCCAAAGGTATAACTTCATCGTGTAAATCATCTTCATTTTGTGAAGTTTTAGATTTAACGGAAGAAGCGTACGAATCATCTTTAGATTTTGTTTTATGACGCTGTATTTTTTCTTTACTTTTGCGCATTTGGCGTTCTAACCGGTCGATAGCAGTATCAATAGCCGCGTACATATCGGTGTCTTCTTCTTTACAATGAATTTTAGCAAGATGGGTTGATACGTTTATTTCAACAATATATCTATATTTCTGCATATCAAGAACGATATGGACATCAATATTTTTATGGCTGAATTTTTCAATTCTATTAAGTTTATCCCGAATGTAATCTTTCATAGCATCCGTAATAGTTGAGTTTCTTGTAGTGATATAAATATCCAAAGTTATCCACCCCTTTCTTTAAAAGATAAAATCATGTCCATTCAATTTGTAAGGTAAAAAAATTAAAATTTCCATCAATTTCGTCACAAAAAATTTATTTTTTATCAAAAACGATATCATTTGTCAATAAAATTACATTTTGAACTTAGTGCCCAAATATAAATCTCTTGCTTCTTGATCGTTAGCGAGAAACTGCGATGTTCCATGTTTTAATACTTTGCCTTCATAAATCAAATAAGTGCGGTCGGTTATAGAGAGAGTTTCCCGCACGTTATGGTCAGTTAAAAGAATTCCCAGCCCGCGGCTCTTTAAATCCGCTATAATCTGCTGTACATCGTTAACAGCGATAGGGTCGACTCCGGAAAAAGGTTCATCCAGCAGAATAAAAGAGGGTGAAGTTACCAGAGCTCTGGTAATTTCCAGTCTGCGCCGTTCGCCGCCGGAGAGAGTATAAGCTTTATTTTTGGCAAGATGGTCTATGCTTAAATCCTGAAGCAATTTTTTTAACCGTTTCTTACGTTCTGCACGTGATATCGGCAAAATTTCCAAAATGGCCATAATATTCTCTTCCACGGTCAATTTACGAAAAACAGATGGTTCTTGAGACAGGTAGCTAATCCCCCGTCTTGCCCGATGGCTCATAGGTATTTTTGTAATATCCTCTTTATCGAATATAACTTTACCCATATTCGGGCGAACCAGCCCGACTATCATATAAAAAGTCGTAGTTTTTCCTGCTCCGTTAGGACCGAGCAAACCTACAATTTCACCTCGTTGCACAGTTATATTTATACCGTCAACAACATGTTTTTTATTATAAATTTTAACTAAATTTTCTGTTCTTAATAATTCCATACAATAATATCTTTTTTTAATTTATGAATCTCCCCGCCCTTACGGACGGGGTATCTTCTGTTTCAACTTTCAGTTGTCCAGCCTGTTTTTCATATCATATGAAAAACTACTGGAACTTGCTCTCATCCCCGACCTCACGGACGGGGA